>JAGQSE010000498.1 GCA_020439725.1 Acidobacteriota bacterium | reverse complement strand
AAGAGCATCACCATCTCGCCCTTTCTCGTCGTCAGCCGCGAGGGGGAGAGCTCGACGCGGGGAGGGCGGAGCATCGACGTCCAGCGCGAGTTCGAGCGCTACCTGACCAAGGTGATGCGGCGCGAGACCGAGCTCAAGGTCATCGAGCCCGGACCCATCGATTACCCCACCTACGACGTCGATCAACTGGCTCGCGAACAGGACTTCTGGCGCGCCGTCGGTGAGCGCACGCAGGCCGACCTGATCGTCGCCGGCAGTCTCGACTTCGACATCCAGGACCGCACCGGCTATCGCACCGAACCCTACGTCTCGCCGTTCAACGGCCAGACCTACTACCGCCAGGTGTTGGTGGAGCAGACGGGCTTCGAGTACGACATCCTGATGCAGGTCTACGACGGCTGGACCGGCGAGCTCCTGCACTCCGACAACTTCAAGGACTTCCAGAGCTACGAGGGCGAGGAGGCGGATCCCCTGCAAGGGATGTTCGAGAACCTCTACTCTCTCGAAGATCGCATCTTGGGTCTCTTCACCCAGAAGGAAGTGGAAGCCAGCCGAACGCTGTTCACCGACTGACCGACACCAGACGTACACCAACCGGTCTGGCACCGCCCCCGGCCAGGCCACGGCGCACGGGAGGTCTCCTTGGCTCGTTCATCGTCCCCCGCACCTCGCTCCGTCCGGACCCTCGCGGTCCTGGCGCTCCTGCTCTCGGCCTCTCTCGCGCTCCCCGCTTCGGCCCAGTACGCCGACAGCTTCGGCAAGAACAAGGTCCAGTACCGGGACTTCGACTGGCAGATCTACCACTCGCCGCACTTCGACGTGTACTTCTACACCGGGTCGGAAGACCTCCTCGAGAAGGTCGTGTCCTTGGCCGAAAGCGCCTACGACACGCTGTCGCAGCAGTTCGATTACCAGATCCAGGAGCCGACGCCGCTGATCTTCTACGAGACCCACTCGGCCTTCGAACAGAACAACGTCATCTTGAACTTCATCCCCGAGGGGGTCGGCGCCTTCGCCTCGCCGGTGCGCAACCGTATGGTGCTGCCCGTCGATCTGCCCGACGCGGAGCTCTACGGCCTGATCAAGCACGAGCTGACGCACATCTTCCAGTACCAGATGCTCTTCCAGGGGAGTCTCGCCAAAGGTCTGGCGGTGAGCCCGCCGCTGTGGTTCATGGAAGGCATGGCGAGCTACATGGCCAAGGACGAGCAGACCTCGGACCGCATGTATCTGCGCGACGCGGTGGTCAACGACTCGATCCCGTCGATCACCCAGAGCGGTGTCGGCGGTTTCTTCGCCTACCGCTTCGGCCACGCGGCCTTCGACTACATCGAGGAGCGCTGGGGCAAGGACGGCTTTCTCGACTTCTTGTATGAGTTCCGCAACACCATCGGCTCGCGCACCGATCGCGCGGTGGAGCGGGCCTTCAAGGTCGATCCCGAAGACTTCGACCGCGACTTCCGCAAGTGGTTGCGCCAGAAGTACCTGCCGCAGCTCATCGAGACCGGTGAGCCGGGGGACTTCGGGCGTCCCTTCCGTATCGATGCGGATCGCAACAGCCAGGTGATCTCGCCCGTGGCTTCGCCCTCCGGCGACCTGGTGGCGGCGTTGGCGATCTACAAGGGCGACCTCGACGTGGTGCTCTTCGACGCCGAGAAGCGACGCTTCATCCGCAACCTGACCAAGGGCTTCGGGACCTCCTACCAGTACTTCAGCAGCCAGTTCGTCACCACCGCCCGCTCGATGGGTCGCGACCTCGCCTTCTCCCCCGATGGCGACCAGATCGCGCTCTTCGCCAAGCGTGAGCGGAGCCGGAGCCTGGTGCTCATCGACGTGCTCCACGGCGGGATCGACAAGATCATCGATCTCGACGTCGAGCAGACCCTGTCGCCCACCTGGAGCCCCGACGGACGCACCATCGCCTTCTCCGGCAACCGGAACGGCCGTTTCGACCTCTTCACCCTCGATCTCGACAGCCGCGAGGTCACCAACGTCACCGACGACGAGACCTTCGACGGTGCTCCGGTGTTCACCCCGGACGGCAACTCGCTGGTCTACAGCGCGGTGGTGGGGGAGTACGCCAAGCTCTTCCGCATCGACCTGGCGGATCCGTCGCAGCGCTTCCAGCTGACCACCGGCGAGTCCAACGACATGGACGCCACCTTCTCGACCGACGGCAAGCGCATCTACTTCACCTCGGATCGCACCGGCGTCGACAACATCCACAGCCTCGACCTCGAGACCGGTGAAGTGCGGCAGTACACCGACGTCGTCACCGGCTGCTTCATGCCCACGGCGTTGCGCGAGCCCGACGGCGAGGAGCGGCTGGTGTACACCGGGTACTGGAAGGGTGGCTTCGACCTCTACGTCACCGACGTCGACGAGCCCCTGGGCGAGCCCGAGCTCACCGAGATCCCGTCCGAAGGCGTGCCGCCGGCGGCGCTGCCGGTCTTCGAGCCGGATATCCAGGTGGCGGTGGACGACGCCAACAAGGACAAGTACCGGGCCGGCAAGTTCTTCATCGAAGGAGCCGACGCCTTCCTCGGTGTCGACGACAACCAGGTCTTCGTCGGTCGCGTCATCGTAACGATGTCCGATTACCTGGGGGACCGGCGGCTCATCGGCATCTTCGATTCGCAGAACAGCCTGGCCAACTTCGACTTGCGCTACCTCAACCTCGCCAACCGCTGGCAGTGGCAGGCGCGTCTTTTCGACCAGCGGGAGTTCTACGTCCTCCAGGATCAGCGCAGCGGGCAGCTCGAGCGTCTCGAGGAGGCCTACCAGCGGACCGGCCTGATCGGTTCGCTGATTTACCCCTTCACCTTCAACACCCGGGTGGAGTTCGGGCTCGGCTATATCTACCGCGAGTTCACCCAGCCGGTGTTCGCCAGAGATCCGGATACCGGAGCCGTCTTCCTGGACGACTTCGTCACCTTCTCCGACAACTTCCCGCAAATCTCCACGTCGCTGGTCAGCGACCGGTCGGTCTACGCCAGCTACGGCGCGGTGAGCGGGTCGCGCTGGCGGGTCGACACCTTCTACGCGCCGGACTTCGAGGCGGGGGGGACACTCTTCGTCGGTGGCAGCGTCGACGCGCGCAAGTACCTAACGCTGACCCGGCGGAGCAACCTGGCGCTCCGGTTCTACGGCGCGGTGGTCGACGGCAACAACCCGGGGTTCTACTCGGTCGGTGGTCTCGACACGTTGCGCGGCTTCGCCTTTCGCGAGCTGAGCGGCGACCGCGTGGCCTTCGCCAACATCGAGTACCGCTTCCCGCTGATCGACTACCTGGCCACGCCGGTGTTCCAGTTCCAGGGGATCCGCGGTCGGGTCTTCTTCGACGTCGGTGCCGTCTACTTCAAGGACCAGGACTTCGAGTTCTACAACAGCGACGAGAACCGTCTCGAGAACGGCGTGGCGGCCTACGGCTTCGGCTTCACGGTGCGCTTCATCGGTCTCGATCTCAACTGGGACTTCTCGAAGCGCTGGAACCTCGAGACCTCGAGCGACGGTTTCCGCACCGACTTCTACATCGGCACGAGGTTCTAGGAGAGCCGCGTCCATTTCCCCATGACGGGCGCCGCCGGCGTCGCGGTGCCCGTCACCGGAGCCAATCCCGAGACCCCTTCCTTGTCCGGCAGGCGGATGGGGGAGTAGAATTCATTCACTCATGCGTATTCGAGTTCTGGGCGGCTACGGCGGTGAGAGTGCGGGATGCCGGATGACCTGCCTTCTCGTCAACGACCGCGTAGCTCTCGATGCGGGCTCCCTGAGCCAGGCGCTGCCCATCGAGGAGCAGGTCGCGGTGCACTCCATCGTGCTCTCGCACTCGCACATGGACCACACCAACTCGCTGCCGTTCTTCATCGAGAACGTCTTCGGCAAGACCGACCGGCCCATCGACATCTACGCCGGCGGCCCGACCATCTACGCCCTGCGCAAGTACCTGTTCAACAACGAGGTCTGGCCGGACTTCTCGCGCTTGCCCAATCACCTGTTGCCCTCGGTCCAGTTCCACGAGCTCGAGCCGGAGGTCGCACAGGTCCTGGCGGGCGTGAGCTTCACCCCCATCCCGGTCAACCACGTGGTGCCGACCTTCGGGTTCCTGATCGAGGAGAACGGCGCATCGGTGCTATGGTCGAGCGACACGGGGCCGACCCACCGGCTGTGGGAGATCGCCAACCAGACCCCGGACCTCAGGGCGATATGTCTCGAGACCAGCTTCGACAACTCGATGCAAGAGGTTGCCGACCTCTCTTTGCACCTGACGCCGCGCTCGCTGGCGCAGGAGCTGGCCAAGCTCGAGCGCAAGGTGCCCGTCTACCTGCACCACCTGAAGCCTCCCTGCGCCGAGCTCATCCGCCGCGAGGTCGAGGCCCTGGGTCTCGACAACGTCGGTTTCCTCGAGCAAGGCGAGACCTACTCCTTCGACTGATCGAGCCGATGGTCGTCGCTCCACCAACCCGCGAACCGGCCGTGGGGGAGCGTTAGACCGTGCGCGCCGTGGTGCTGGGCTCGGGCAGCAAGGGCAACGCCGTGGTCCTCGAATCGGGCCGCCGCCGGCTGCTCATCGACGCGGGATTTTCCTGCCGCGAGCTCGAACGGCGCATGCGCGCCGTAGGGATCGAGCCGTCGACCCTCGAGGCTCTCGTCCTCACCCACGAGCACAGCGACCACGCGCGCGGTGCCGAGCTCTTCTCCCGCCGCTACCGTCTCAAGGTCTACGCCACCGCCGGCACCCTCGCCGAAGTGCCGCTGCGGCGGCCCGGGGAGACGCTGGCCTCGGGTACGCGGTGCGAGGTCGGCGGCTTCCTGGTCGAGCCCTTCGCCATCCCCCACGACGCTCGCGAACCCGTCGGGCTGGTCGTCGAGGACGGCGCCGGGCACCGCCTGGGCCTCGCCGCGGACCTGGGTAGCGCCACCCGTCTGGCTTGGGGGCGCCTGCGCGACCTCGACCTGCTGATCCTCGAGACCAACCACGATCTCGAGATGCTGCGCAGCGGCCCCTACCCGTGGTCGCTCAAGCAGCGGGTCGCCGGCCGTCACGGACACCTGTCCAACCACCAGGCGGCGGAGGGCATCCCCGAGCTGGTCGGCGACCGATTGCGCAGCATCGTCTTGTACCACCTGTCCCAAACCAATAACCTCCCTGGGCTGGCTGCCGCCGCCATCGGCGAGGCCCTCGACGCCGTCGGCTGTCGGGCGCAGACCGTGGTGGCGGACCAGGACCATCCAACTCCTTGGCTGGAGGTACCGTCGTGAGAGCGAGAGTCACCGTCTATCCCCGTCGCGAGATCCTCGATCCTCAGGGGAAGGCGATTCATCAGGCGCTGGAGCGCATCGGATTCGCGGGTGTCCGCGACGTGCGGGCCGGCAAGAGCTTTGAGATCGAGCTCGACGGCGGCGACGCCGCGGCCGCCGAACGGCTGCTGGCGGAGATGAGCGAAAAGCTCCTCGTCAACCCCGTCGTCGAGGACTACACCGTCGAGCTGCTACCGGGGGAGCCGTCGTGAAATGCGGCGTCGTCGTCTTTCCCGGTAGCAACTGCGACCACGACGTCTACCACGTCTTGAAGCACGTCCTCGACCAGGATGCGATCTTCCTGTGGCATCAGGACGAGGATCTGCGCGACTGTGAGCTCATCGTCCTGCCCGGCGGATTCTCCTACGGCGACTATCTGCGGAGCGGCGCCGTCGCGGCGCACTCGCCGGTGATGGCGGCGGTACGGCGGCACGCCGAGGCCGGCGGTCTGGTCCTGGGGATCTGCAACGGTTTCCAGATCCTGCTCGAGGCGGGGCTCTTGCCCGGGGCCTTGAGACCCAACGCAAGCCTGCGTTTCGTCTGCCGTGACGTCCACCTGCGGGTCGAGCGCGACGACCTGCCCTTCACCGTCGGATATCGCAAGGGCGAGGTCGTGCGCATCCCCATCGCCCACGCCGACGGCAACTACCAGGACCGCGACGAGGCCCTCGATGCCCTCGAGGCCGCCGGCCAGGTGGTGTTTCGCTACGTCGACGCCGCCGGTGAGCTGGCCGACAGCGCCAACCCCAACGGCTCGGCGCGGGCCATCGCCGGGGTGGTCAACAGCGGCGGCAACGTCCTCGGCATGATGCCCCACCCGGAACGCTGCGCCGAGGACATCCTCGGCAACACCGACGGCCTCGCCCTGTTCTCCGGCCTGGTGGGCGCGGCGGCGGCGCAGCTCGGCGCGGGGGTGGCGTGATGGCGGTGATGGCCGAACCCGAGGTCTCCCTCGAGGTCGCCGAGGCCCACGGGCTGTCGGCGGAGGAGTACGAACGGCTCCAAAGTCTTTTGGGCCGGGTGCCGACCTTCACCGAGCTCGGCGTCACGTCGGCGCTGTGGTCCGAGCACTGCTCCTACAAGTCTTCCAAGGTCTACCTGCGCGAGTTCCCGACCTCGGGGCCCTATGTGCTCCAGGGACCCGGAGAGAACGCCGGTGTGGTCGATGTCGGCGAGGGTTGGGTGGCGGTCTTCAAGATGGAGAGCCACAACCACCCGAGCTTCATCGAGCCCTACCAAGGGGCCGCCACCGGGGTCGGCGGCATCCTGCGCGACGT
>JAGQSE010000497.1 GCA_020439725.1 Acidobacteriota bacterium | reverse complement strand
TTCCGGTCCAGTTCCAGCGACACCGGGGTCAGCCGACGGCGCTCGAGTTCGGCGAGCGCATTCTGCTCGTCCGCCCCGTTGACCACGCCGACGGAGCGCTCCCCGGAAGCTGAGACTGCGGTGTAGCGGTACACGTTCACTGACTTCACCATACGTCGGAAGACCACGGGACGACAACGCCCTACACTCTTCCCATGCTGGCACTTCGGCGGACCGTCCGCTTCAACATCAATTCCGGGGGAGGCGCGGGCGGGACCAACGGGGCCGCCGGTGTCCCCGCCATGACCGGATTCGGTCGGCATTACGAACTCGAGGTGACCTGCCGCGGCGAGCCCGACCCCGCCACCGGCTACCTCGTCGACATCAAGGCCATCGACGACGCCGTCCGCAGCCGCGGGGTTCCGCTGGTGGCACGCGCCTGCCAGGACGAACCCGGCCGGGATCCGGCTGGCCTGCTTCCGGAACTCGCCGCCGCGCTGCGCCCGCCCCTGGGACCCGGGCTCCACGCCCTCTGCTTCCGCCTCACCCCCACCTGGTCCATCACCATGTCCACCGAGACCCCCACCGTCGTCGTTCTGCGGCAGCGTTTCGAGTTTGCCGCCTCCCACCGCCTCCACGCCCCCACCCTCTCCGACGAGGAGAACCGGCGGGTCTTCGGCAAGTGCAACAATCCGGCCGGTCATGGTCACAACTACCGGATCGAGCCCGCGGTTGAGGTGAGCCTGGACCCGCGGGGGGCGCTGAGTCCGGGAGAACTGGAGGCGGAGGTCGAGGAACACATCATCGGGTGGCTTGACCACCGGCATCTCAATGCCGATGTGCCCGAATTCGATCCCGGCCGCGGGGGGCTCATTCCCTCGGTCGAGAACATCGCCCGCCTGTGCTACGAGCGGCTGGCGGGAAGGCTGGATGCCCGGGACGGCGTCCGGGTGCGCTCGGTGACCGTCTGGGAAACCGACCGCACCGCGTGCGAATACCCAGCCCGATAACGGCCTCTGTTGCACGGGAAGTGTTGTCCGTGACTTCCCGCGGCCGACTGATACACTTGAGGTCAGCCCATGGGAATTGCCACGATCCTTCTCGAACACAAGCTCATCACCAATGAGCAACTTGAACTCGCCCTGTCGGAACAGAAGTCGACCGGGGAGCGGCTGGACCGCGCCCTGGTGCGGCTGGGCATGATCAGTCCGCGCGATGTCACCCGGGCCATCTCCGAGCAGTTCAGCATGCCGATCGTGGACCTCACCGGTCTCGCGGTGCAGCCGGATGTGCTGGAGACCATCCCCGCCCAGGTCGTCTTCAAGCAGAACTGCGTTCCCATCGCCCGTTCCACCAACAACGGCCATCCCTCCCTCCGCGTGGCCACCTCCGATCCCTTCGAGATCACGGTCTTCGATGAACTGCGGCTGCTCACCGGTTGCGAGATCGAACTGGTGCTGGCTGAGGAAGAGGAACTGCACGCCTTCATCCGCCGCCACTTCGGCGTGGCGGGCGACACCCTTGACGCCATGAGCCAGCGGGCCGGCGAGCAGGACCTCGACACCGAGGCGCCCGTCGACGACGAGATGGAGGCGGCCCAGGAAGCCAGCGTCATTCGCCTGGTCAACGATCTGCTGGTGGAGGCCATCACCAGCCGCGCCACCGACGTGCACATCGAGCCCTACGAACATCAGCTCATCGTCCGCTACCGCGTCGACGGTGTGCTGGGACGGGCCACGCTGCCACCCACCATCCACCGCTTCGGCAATGCGATCGTCAGCCGCATCAAGATCATGGCCAACCTGAACATCGCCGAGAAGCGCCGGCCCCAGGACGGGCGCATCACCCTGCGGCACAAGGGGGCCTCCTTCGACCTGCGCGTCAGCGTGATCCCCATGCTCTTCGGTGAGGGGATCGTGCTGCGTATCCTCAACAAGTCTGCGGTGCTCATGGGGCTGGACGACCTCGGCATGCCCGACACCATCCAGACCACCTGGGATACCCTCATCGAGCAGCCGTATGGCATCCTGCTCGTCACCGGACCCACCGGCTCAGGCAAGTCGACCACCCTCTACGCCTCGCTCAACCGCATCGTCTCCGACGAGATCAAGGTGATCACGGTGGAAGATCCGGTGGAATACCACGTCGGCGGCATCAACCAGATCCAGGTGAGTCACAAGGTGGGGCTGGACTTCGCCGCGGGGCTGCGCTCCATCCTCCGCCACGACCCCGACGTAGTCATGATCGGCGAAATCCGCGATCGCGAAACCGCCGAGGCCGCCATCCAGGCGTCGCTGACCGGTCACCTCGTCTTCTCCACCCTGCACACCAACGACGCCGCCTCCGCCATCACCCGCCTGGCCGATCTGGGCATCGAGCGCTTCCTCATCACCTCGACCCTCGCCGGTGCCATGGCCCAGCGCCTGGTGCGCCGCATCTGCGAGCACTGCATCACCGACCGCTTCCTGAACGACGACGAGGTGCGCACGCTGCGTCTGTCCTTGCCGAAGGACAAGCGCATCCGCGTGCGCGAAGGCGCCGGATGCCACGAGTGCCGCGGTACCGGCTACTTGGGTCGTACGGGAATCTTCGAGGTCCTGGCCGTCGACCACGCCATCAAGGACCTCATCCTGGCCGGCGCCGACTCCCCCGAGATCAAGCGGGAGGCCGCCAAGAACGGCATGCGCTCTCTCCGCCAGAGCGCCCTCCGCAAGCTCGCCGAGGGTGCCACCACCTACGAGGAAGTGGTTCGCGTGACGTCGAGCTGACCGCCGCTCGAAGCCTCCGCTCCGGAGCTGCGGCGGCTACCCTTCCCCGCCATCCGCCGCTGGTTCGCGCTCGACCTCGGAGTACTCGGGCTCGGCGGTGAGGGCGGCGAAGTGGCGGGCGATGAGCTGGCGGGCGCGGTCGACCAGCTGGCCGGCGCCGGTGATGCGGTTGAACAATGCGCGGTGGGTGTGCCGCAAGGTTTCGAGGTCACCCTGGCGGAGCAGCTTGATGAGCTCGTCGAGGACCCGCTCCTCGTCCCCCGGGTGGACGTTCTTGTTGCGGTCGCGCTCGAGGAGCACGAGGGCGAAGAACAGAGGATCGTCGAGCTCGGCGGTGGCGCTGGGGTCCGCGGCGGAGAGCAGCGAGAGCGAATCGCGGGCGCCTTCGGGCTCCACCGGTACCGCCTCGGGCTGGCTCTTGTCCTCGTCGCGCTCCTGGTAGAAGGGCAGCGAGCGGACCTGCTGCGAGAAGCGCGAGAAGAGGAAGAAGAGCTCCTTCTCCGACGAGAAATTGCCGATCAACCGCGCCCCCCGGCCGACCTCCAGGCTCTCGGTGTCCTGAAGGACGATGTGGGCCTGGGCCGTGTCCTCGAGGTGGAGCGTCCGCGCGCTCACCCGCCAGGCGGTCAGGTTGCCCTGGACGTAGCAGGTGTCGGCGCACTTGACGCTCACCGCCTCCACCTGGACGTGGGGCTCGATGCGGATCGAGCCACCCGCCGACTCGAGGTGCGCATAGTGCCCCGAGTTCTGGATCACCAGATTGCCCGGCGTACGAACCGACAGCTGGCCGTGCTTGTCGACCTGGATCTCGGTGCCCTTGGGGATGATCATGGTCGGAGCGGTGTCTTCGGTTGCAGCGGTCTTGGCCATGGGGCTCTCCGGACGGGCGGACGTGGACGAAACTGGCGACTCTGCGGCGAGGGCCTATTGCAGCAGGCGCGGCAGCGGCTCGTAGCCGTCGGCCTGGGGTGCGCTCCGCGTCGCGACCAGCATTTTCTCGCGGTCGGTCAGCTTGAGGTCGAGCATGTAGATCCGCGGATCGACGGGGACCAGGTCTCCGGCCTCGTCGCGACGGCGGATCTCGTAGTGCAGGTGAGGGTTGGTCGAGAGACCGGTGCTGCCGACGGTGGCGAGGATGTCGCCCTGCTTGACCTTCTGTCCCTTGCGCACCTGGACCTCGTGGCAGTGGGCGAAGAGGGAAACGAACTCTTCGCCGTGCTGGAGCACGACGAGGTTGCCATACCGCCACCAGGCGGCGCTGCGCCGTAGGGGATAGCGCCCGGCGAAGACCACCAGGCCGTCCGCCGGTGCACGGATGGCATCTCCCTCGGTGGCCGCAAGGTCGACACCGGCGTGGAAATCGCGCGCGTTGGTGAAGGGATTGCGGCGGCTGCCGAAGGGGCTGGTGAGGACGAAGCTGTCGTGGGCCAGCGGGCAGACCGAAGGGGTCGTGCGGATCTGGTCACGGCGCGCGGTCTCGAAGGCCCGCACCTCTTCGGTGAAGATCTCGAGAACGCGCAGTTGCTCTTCGACCCGGGCCTCGGTGGTCGTACCCGCGCGGATCATGTCGGCGTAGATCGAATCGGGGACCGGCTTGGGCTCGAAGGGGTAGCCGCCCTGGCCGATGCTCCGCTCACCGTCGAGGCCGTAGGCCAGGAAGATGCGGTCGAGGGTGAGTCGCAGGTCCTCGGTCTCCACCGCCAGCTCGTCGAGACGGCTGACCAGGGGCCTGAGCTGGTCACCCAGGCGCTGGCGCTCGGCCACCAGATCCTGGTACCGGTCGTAGCTGAGGAGATTGCCGATGACCGACGGGGCGATCCACAGCGAAGCCAGGATGAACACGGCGTAGACCACCAGGCCGACCGCCACCCAGGCGACCTGGCGCCGCGAGAAGAAGAGGTAGCGGACCCGCGAACGGATGTCCGAGGGGTGGATCTGGAGCTCGAAGCGGTCACGCTTGGCCGGTGGCACGAGGAGCTCCGGCGGTCCGGTGCGACGGCGAACGCGCATCGTCAAGCCCCCGCCGCCTGCGGTACCGGCGTCTCGACCGCGGTGCGCACCTCGGCCAGGAGATCACGATGCAAGCCCGGCGCCCCGGCGACGACGTTGCCGCTGTCGAGGAAGCCGTCGCCGCCGGCGAAGTCGCTGATCACTCCTCCGGCCTCGCGGACCAAGAGCGCACCGGCGGCGATGTCCCACGGCGCCAGGCGCAGCTCGAAGAACCCATCGAACACCCCCGCCGCGGTGTAGGCCAGGTCGAGGGCCGCCGAACCGCAGCGGCGGATCCCGGAGACCCGCCGAAAGACCCGGCGGAAGGCGTCGAAGTAGGCGTCCTCGACCTCGCGGTGACGGAAGGGAAACCCGGTAGCGACGAGGGCGCCGTCGAGCGAGCCTCGAGGTGCGACCGCGATGGGCTCGCCGTTCAACCGTGCACCCTCGCCCAGGGCGGCGGTGAAGAGATCGCCGCGCAAGGGCTCGAGCACCGCCGCGGCGACCAGCCTGCCGCTGCAGCGGCAGGCCACGGAAACCGCGAAGAAGGGCACGCCGCGGAGGAAGTTGGTGGTGCCGTCGAGGGGATCGACGAGCCATTGGCACTCGTTGCCCGGTGCTCCGGGGCGGCCGCCCCCCTCTTCCGCCAGGACCGCGTGGTCCGGATGTCGGGAGAGCAAGGTGTCGACCACCGCGCGCTCGCTCTCGCCGTCGACCCGAGTCACGAAGTCGTTGGCGGCCTTGAGGCGCACCCCGAGATCGGTGGCGCGGAACGCCCCGGCGACGATCTCTCCGCCGGCCCGAGCGGCGGCGATGGCGGTGGTGAGGAGGTCTCCGCTCATGAGCGCGCGATTCTAGCAGGTTGCCCGATGCTCCAGCAGCATGCCAGAACTCGGAATCTTCGCCTTGCCTCGGCGTCCGAGACGCCGACGGCCGTCGAGGACGACCGATCCGTGACACCGATGAGACCGCCCGGGTCTCGCGAAGCCCGGCCGATCTTCCGGTCGATCCACCCCGGAGTACGCAAAGACAGAAAAAAGATTCCAGATTGTGATCATTGACACCTTGAAGCAAAGACGCATTTCTATCTACGATGTCCGGTAACCCGGGGAGCGTCCTCGGGCTTCGTTGTTCAAGACGGCCTCGGGCCGGCCTCCGCCGGCGCTGGCCGCCTGACATCCCTTGAAGGAGGTAGGATGAAGCACCTCGCCCGTCTTCTCGTCGCCGGTCTCTTCTTCGCCACGGTCTCGATGGCCGGAGCCGCCACCCCGGAGTCGAGCCCCGCGGTCGCCCCGCCGGCCCCGGCAGCGCCAGCCGCCGACAGCCTCGAGGCTACGCCCCTCGTGTCGGTGGCCTCCAGCTGCCAGGCCGACGGACAGTCTTTGATCGCCACCGGCACCCCGGATGCGGCGCCGCTGGCGGGACCGGGACAGACCTGCGGCTCCTGCAGCACCGGCGGCTGTGCCGGCGCCACGCGGGGTCGAGCCTGCTACCTGGGCAGCGGCTACGGCTGGGGCAACTGCAACATCTACAGTGGCGGCTACCTCTGCCCCACCGGCGGCTGGGAATGCCAGTGCGGCCAGGGCCCCCTGCCCTGAGCACCCGCTCGTAGTCCAGAACGCTGTTCTAGAGGATCACGCGCCGGCCGGCGATGAACGTCGCGGCCGGCGCGCCCTTGAGCCGCCAGCCGTGGAAGGGGCTGTTGCGCGACTTGCTCTCGAAGGTCTCGACGTCGATCGAGATCTCGCGCTCGAGGTCGAGGACCGTCACATCGGCCACGGCACCGGGAGCCAACGTCCCTCCCGCCACGCCCAACACCCGCGCTGGACCGCAGGACAAGAGGTCGACGAGGCGCGCCAACGAGATCACTCCCGCCCCCACCAGCCGATCGAGCCCCAGCGGCACCGCGGTCTCGAGCCCGAGGATGCCGAAAGGCGAGCAGGAAAACTGGACGTTCTTCGAGTCCGGGTGGTGCGGCGCGTGGTCGGTGGCGATGCAGTCGACGGTGCCGTCGGCGAGGCCCTCGAGGAGCGCCTGGCGGTCGAGCTCTGCGCGCAGCGGCGGCTTCATCTTGGTGCTGGTCGAAAACCCCGAGTCGGCGACCGCCTGGTCGGTCATGAGCAGGTGGTGCGGCGTCACCTCGCAGGTCACCGCGAGGCCCTCCTGCCGCGCCCCGCGCACCAGCCGCAGACTGCGCGCGGTGCTCAGGTGGGCGACATGGTACTTGCCGCCGCTGTCCTCGGCGAGGATCAGGTCCCGGGCCACCACCACGTCTTCCGACGAGCCCGGGATGCCGGGTAGACCGAGTCGCGTCGACCACTCGCCCTCGTGCATGACGCCGGGACCGGTGAGATCGAGATCTTCGGCATGCTGGATCACCGGCGCACCGAAGTGCTGAGCGTAGAGCAACGCCCGACGCATGATCTCGGCGTTCCGCACGGGCTTACCGTCGTCGGAGAAGGCCACCGCCCCGGCGCGGATCATCTCCCCCATCTCGGAGAGCTCTTCGCCGAGCATGCCCTTGGTGATCGAGCCGATGGGATGGACCCGGGCAAAGCCATGCCGCTCGGCTTCCGCCAGGATGTGGCGGGTCACCGAGGGATTGTCGTTGACCGGGTTGGTGTTGGCCATCGAGGCCACCGCCGTGAAGCCGCCGGCGGCGGCGGAGCGGGTGCCGGTCTCGACGGT
>JAGQSE010000496.1 GCA_020439725.1 Acidobacteriota bacterium | reverse complement strand
CGGCGTCGCCACCGGGCTGGCGTGGACCGCCGCTGGCGGCGACCTGCTGTTCATCGAGGTCATCGCGGTCCCCGGCAAGGGCAAGCTGACCCTCACCGGACAGCTCGGCGAGGTGATGAAGGAGAGCGCCCAGGCGGCGCTGTCCTACGCCCGCACCTATGGCGAGCGGCTGGGCCTCGGCGCCGAGTACTTCGCGCGTCACGACCTGCACATCCACGCTCCCGCGGGCTCGATCCCCAAGGACGGTCCGTCGGCGGGCATCACCATCGCCACCGCCATCCTCTCGCTGCTCGCCGGCCGCCCGGTTCACCGCCGCGTGGCGATGACCGGCGAGATCACCCTACGCGGCGACGTCCTGCCCATCGGCGGTCTCAAGGAGAAGGTCCTGGCGGCCCGGAGCGCCGGGGTCGAAACGGTCGTCCTGCCCAAGCTCAATCAGCGCGACCTGCTCGAGATCCCCAGCCCGCTCAAGCGCAACCTGACCTTCCACCTGGTCGAGCACATGGACGAGGTCGTACGCCTGGCTCTGACCGGCGATGCGGCCCCGTCAGCCAAGACGCCGCCGGCCAAGAGGCAACCGGCCAAGAGCCAGCCAGCCAAGAGCCAGCAGGCCAAGCGGCAGCCGGCCAAGGCGCGCGGGTGAGGTACCGTGGGTGAGGATCGGCTTCTGGCCTGGCTCCGCGAACAAGCCCCGGAGCTGACCGCCGGCATCGGCGACGACACCGCGTTTCTGCCACCGGCGCCCGAGCAGGCGGTCACCGTCGACAGTCAGATCGAGGGGGTCCACTTCCGGTCCGGGCTCGAGCCCGAGCGCATCGCACGGCGGCTCCTGGCGGTCAATCTGAGCGACCTCGCCGCGGTCGGAGCGAAGCCGGCCCACGGCTTTCTCGCGCTCTCGACCCCCAACGGCTTCGACCACCAGCGCTTCTTCTCCGCCTTTCTCGAAGGTTGTGCCGAGCACCGCCTCCACCTGGCCGGCGGTGACCTGGCGCGAGCGCCTTTGATCGTGGCAACGCTCACATTGATCGGCGAGCGGCCCGAAGGCTGCCGTTGGCTGCGACGGGACAACGCCCGAGCGGGCGACGTGCTCTGGCTCGGCGGCACCGTCGGCGAGTCGGCCCTCGGGCGTCACCTGCTCGAGCGCGGCAACGGCCTCGAGCTACCCGCAGAGCTCCAGGCGGAGGCCCAGCAGGCCATCGAGCGACACCTGGCACCACGCCCGCAGCTCGAGCTCGGCCGACGGCTGGGACGGCACGAGCGGGTAGCGGCGGTGGACCTGTCGGACGGTCTGGCGCGCGACCTGGGGCACCTGTGTCAGGCGAGCGGCTGCGGCGCCGTGATCGACGCGGAGGCTCTCCCGGCCGCTCCCGGTCACGAGGAGCTCAGCCGGCATCTCGGTCTCGACCCCCTCGAGCTGCAGCTCGGGGGCGGTGAAGACTACGTCTTGCTCTTTACGCTACCGCCCGACGAGGCACCGCCACGAAGCGAAACGACGACCCGGATCGGCGAGATGACCACCGACACTTCGCTCCGTTTGCGCCACGGCCATCGTGAGGGGCTCCTCCCCGATCTCGGCTGGGATCATCTGGCCTCCTGACTCGACCCCGTCCGGCGCAGAAGACCTCGCCCGCGGCCTCGCCCTCAAACAAAACGGCACCGGTACCCCGAGGGGCCACCGGTGCCGTTTCGCAAGATGCGGTGCGAGCTCAACCGCGACGCAGGGTCACCTGGACCGGCTTGTCGAGCTTCTTCTCGATCGCCGCGAGCTGCTTTTCGATCGCCGCGAGACGCTTCATCAGGCCCTGGTCGACCGTTCCAGCGGACGCCGCCTTGGACGCCTTCGGAGTGCTCGCCTTCGGCGCGTTCGTCTTCGCAGCCTTGGCCTTGCCACTGCCGGGGCCACGGCGGCTCTGCGAACGGAGCTCTTTGAAAACTTCGAGCGCTTCCGGATAGAAACGACGCGAACGGCCGCTTCCCTTGCTCTTGAGCTGCGAGCTGTACTGCTTGACGTAGCGAGAAAGCGTCGGATAGGAAATTTTGGTGCGCTTGCTGACTTCGGTCAGGGTGAGGAGCTCCTCGCCCTGAGCGGCGGTTTCTTTCGCCGCCGGAGCGGTGGCCTTGGCCGCCGCCTTCTTCCGCTGGCCACGGGCCGGAGCCTTCTTGGCGCGGCCTTCGGACTTGTCCTTCGGCGGACGGCCCCGCTTGGCAAGGTTCTCGACCTTGATCTCTTCGAACACGGCCAAGGCCGCCTCCGGATAGCGCTGCTTGCGGCCCTTGCCCACCGAGGGGATCCGGCTCTGGTACAACTTCTTGTAACGCTGTAATGTCGGCATCGAGATGTCGGTCTTGTTCGACACCTCCGTCAGGGTGTAGAGCCCGCTTTGCTCGTTCGACTTCTCAGCCATCGAGTGTTTCTCCTATCACAAGATTCAAGTAGATAAGTTCCAGACCCGGTCATTATTGATAGGAAAACCCACCGAGTCAACAAGAAACTGTAGAAAAACGCAAAGCGGACCCGCTTCCGCGCATCTCCAGGGGGTGAGCGAAGGCTCCGGAAAGGTCCGAATGGAGCTCGTAAAGACGCGCTCAGGCCAGCGTTTTCAAGGTGTTACGGATCGCCTCGAAGTCCGGGAGCTGCCCGGCGCTCGGACAGACTTCGGCATAACGAACGATTCCGTCCTTGTCGATCACGAAAGCGGAACGTTTCGATACTCCCCGCAGTCCCATGAGGTCGTCGTAGAGCGAGTCGTAGCGGGGTGAAACCTCGCGGTTGAAGTCGGAGAGCAGGTCGAAGGGAAAGCCTTCGGCCTGGGCCCAGGCCGCCAGGGTGAAGGGACTGTCGACGCTGATTCCCAGAATGCGTGCATCGAGCTTCCGGTAATCGGTGTGATGATCGCGCAAAGAACAAAGCTCGCTGGTACAAACGGAACTGAAGGCCAAGGGAAAGAAGAGCAGCAGCACGTTCTCCTTGTCCCGAAAGTCCGAAAGACTGACCGGATCTGAGCTCTGATGACCCTTGAGAGTGAACTCGGGGGCACGGTCTCCGACTGCTAGCGGCATGACGGTTCTCCTCGTACTCTGAATTGGCAGGTGAGTGTCGGCGGACGTGTATCAGCGGACGGGGCGCCGAAGCGCCGGTAGGGTGTTGCCGTGCCAGGGGCCACCGGTGCCGGGCTGCGAGAGTGCGCTCTTCGTCAAACCCGTCAAGAGCTCCGCGGCAGGCGTTCGAGATCTCGTTCGAGCCGCGGGTTCAAAGCGTCGACCAGCGCATCTCCCAGAAAGTTGAGACCGAGCACCGTCAGCAAGATGGCGCCACCGGGAAAGAGGGCCAGGTGCGGCGCATCGAGCAGGTGACTGCGACCGGCATTGATCATCGCTCCCCAGGACGGCGTCGGTGGCTGGATCCCGAGACCCAGGAAGGAAAGCCCTGCCTCCGCCAGGATCGCGCCGGCCATGCCGAGACTCGCTTGAACCATCAACGTCGGCAGGACGTTGGGCAGGACGTGAACCCAAAGGACTCGGTAAGGGGGTACGCCCACGGTGCGGGCGGCGAGCACGAATTCTTGCTCGCGAATCTGGAGCACCTGCCCGCGGACCAATCGCGCGTATCCGACCCAACCGATCACCACCAGGGCGAGCACCACATGGCGCAGCGCCGGTCCGAGGACGGCTACCAAAGCGATGGCGAGGAGGATCCCCGGGAACGCCAAAAACACGTCCGAGATGCGCATCAAAACGGTATCGACCCGCCCGCCGGCGAACCCTGACACCGCTCCGAGCGCCGTCCCCACCGCCCCCGCGAGAAGCACCACCGACAGGCCGACGCCCACCGACACCCGCGCACCGTAGATCATCCGCGAGAGGATGTCCCGGCCGAGCTCGTCGAACCCCATGGGGTGCCCCCAGGAAGGTGCCTCGAGCCGGCGTTCGAGCTCTTGCGCCGCCGGGTCCTGTGGCGCGAGCCAGGGTGCCAGGAGCGCGGTGAGCAGCACCAGCGCCACCACCGTGCCGCCGATCCACGCTTGGGGTCTGAGCCTCACGCCGCCTCCTCGCGGTACCGGATCCGTGGGTCGAGGAAGGCGTACATGACGTCGGTCACGAGGTTGACCAGGACGTAGGTGACGGCGATCACCAGGACGCACCCCTGGACCAGTGGGTAGTCCCGCAGGCGGATCGCCTGGATCAGCAAACGCCCGAGACCGGGCCACGAGAAGATGGTCTCGGTGATGATCGCCCCGGTCAGGAGGGCACCGAATTGCAGGCCGACGATGGTCACCACCGGTACCAGCGCGTTGCGCAAGGCGTGGCGCACCACCGCCTGCCACCGCAGGAGCCCCTTGGCCCGGGCCGTCACGACATAGGGGCGGTGGAGCTCCTCCCCCAAGGACGAGCGCACCATGCGGGTCAGGAGCCCGGCGAGGGCGGTGCCCAGGGTGATCGCCGGCAGCACCAGGCTGGCCCAACCCGAGCGCCCCGAAACCGGCAGCAGGTTCCAGTAGATGGCGAAGACCAGGATGAGCATCGGTCCGAGCCAGAAGTTGGGCATCGACACCCCGAGGAGCGAGAGGAAACGCGACAGATGATCGGCGAAGCGGTCGCGACGCAGCGCCGCCAGGATCCCGAGGGGCAAGGCGATGAGCAGAGCCACCGCCATGCTCGCCACCGCGAGCTCCAAGGTGGCGGGATAGCTCTCGACCAGCAGTGCGGTCACCGGCCGCCGAAAGTGGAGCGAGCTCCCCAGGTCACCGACGGCGAGACCTTTCATGAAGTCGAGATACTGCTCGCCGAGGGGCCGGTCGAGGCCGAGGGAGCTGCGCAACGCTTCGACGTCCGCCGCCCGCGCGCCGTCGCCGAGCATCAGCTCGACGGGATCACCGGGGATGAGATGGATCAGCGAAAAGACCAGCGTCGCTACCAGCAACACCACCGGGACGACCTGCGCCAGTCGGCGCAACAGGTACTGGCTCAAGCCGGCGTCTCCACGGGTCCACTCCTCCGGGATCGATATCGAGCGGTCTTCAGGTCAGGCGCAGCTGGCGCACGAGGTAGGACAGCGCCTGGCGGCTGAGCCCGAGCCGCCGCGCCGCCTCGGCCCGGTTGCCCGCGGCGGCGGCCAGGGCCTCCTGGACCAGACGGCGTCGGAAGGCCTCGAGGGATTGATGATAGTCCGTCGCCGGCGTCTCGGCGGTGTCGGGAAGGTCGAGGTGGCCCGGTTCGATCACCCCGTCCTCGGCGAGGGCGGCGGCGACGGCGAGGACGTTGCCCAGCTCGCGAACGTTCCCCGGCCAGGAGTGGCCGACCAGCCGCGCCCGGGCCGCCGGCGACAGGCGGAGGCGGGGGTCGTGACGGGTCAGGAAGGTCTCGGCCAGCAGCAGGACGTCGTGGCCGCGACGCGCCAGGGGCGGCAGGGTGACCAGGGCCACCCGCAGCCGATAAAAGAGGTCCTGGCGAAACTCACTCCGCCGCACCTGCTCCTCGAGGTCGCGGTGGGTGGCGGCGACCACCCGCACGTCGACCTGGCGCGGCAGACTCTCGCCGAGTCGCCGCACCTCCCCCTCCTGCAGGACGCGGAGCAGCATGCCCTGGGCCGGCGCCGCCAGATCGCCGATCTCGTCGAGGAAGACCGTGCCGCCGCGCGCCGATTCGAAGACTCCGGCGCGATCGCGATCGGCGCCGGTGAACGCGCCGCGCACGTGGCCGAAGAGATCGGACATCACCAGGTGCTCCGCCAGCGCCGCGCAGTTGAGCGCGACG
>JAGQSE010000495.1 GCA_020439725.1 Acidobacteriota bacterium | reverse complement strand
GTGGGTACGAAGAGGTTGTCGCGGTCGTCGTAGCGGCTGGTCAAACGGAAGGCGGCGATGTCGAGGTCGCGGTCGAGCTCGGGCAGCTGGTCGAGGTCGATGGTCACGTCGCTGACCAGCGTGCGCCGGAACTCGTAGCCCAGCGACGACGAGAATCGGTCGTTCCACGCACGGCGGAGCGCGATACCTGCGGAATACTGCTCGAGGGTGAAGCCCTCGCGCTCGCGGCGTCCGATGTCGAGGGTACCGTCGGTGATCACCGCACCGTGGAACAGCCACGGCGAGCTGAGCACCACCAGCAAGCGGTTGGCGCGTTCGGAGACCACCGAGTCGGCGCGTAGCTCGCTGCCAGTCCCCCACAGGTTCTTCTGCCGGCCGCCGAGCCGCAGCCGCAGGTGCTCGTAGGAGCCGTAGCCCGGCTCGACGAAGAGCTCGCGAGTGTTGTACTCGGAGAGCGAGACGACCAGCGTCCGCTCCTCGATGGCACCGCCGGGGCCCTCGGCGGGAGCCTCTCCGGTCTCGGACGACGGGGCTTCGAGGCTCAGACGGACGGTGCGGAAGAGGCCGGTGCGATAGAGCCGCCGAAAGCTCTTGCGCTCGGCGTCGCTGGTGTAGACATCACCCGGTTCGAGGGTGATGCGGGAAAGGACCAGGCTCTTCTTGGTCTCGATCTCGCCGTCGATCTGGATGTCGGAGACGACGACCTCGGGGCCCGTGTCGACCTGGACGGTGAGCAAGGCGGCGCCGGATTCCGGGTCGAGCTTCCGCACGGTGTCGAATTCCGCGTCGGGGAAGCCGCGCCGGCCATAGAAATCCTGGAGCCGGCCACGGATCTCGAAGGGGGTCTGGGGCCCGAAGGGCTTGCCGAGGAGATCCTTGACCTGAGCCTGGAGCTCGGCTTCGGGGCGAAGGAGCTCGCCTTCGAAGACCACGTCGTCGAGGCGAAACTGCGGCCCCTCGTGGATGCGCACCAAGACGTCGGCGGTGCGTCGGTCGGCGCTGAACTGGGTTTCGGGCTCCATCACCTCGGCGTCGAGGAAGCCGGCACTGCGGTAGAAGGACTCGAGGGCGGCGGCGCCGCTCGACAGACGGCTTTCGACGTAGAGGCGATCACCGGTGCCGAGCAGGCCGGTGCGGTCGAGCTCGAAGAAGCTCCTGAGCTCCTTCGAAGGGTACGACCGGTTGCCTTCGAAGCGCAGCTCGCCGAGCGTGGTCCGGGGCCCTTCGTCGATCTTGAAGCGAACGACAACCGGGGTCTGGCTGCGATCGACCTCGAAATCCACCTGGGCGAAGGGGTGGCCGGTGCGTCGGAGGAGGAGCGTCAGCTCGAAGGCGGCGTCGTCGACGAAGGCGTCGCGGCCCTCCCGCGCAAAGCCGTCGAGGCTCTCGGCGACCACGGTCTTGACCTCGTTCCGCGACAGGCTGCCGCCCTCGAGCTCGAGCCGATAGTCGATCTTGGGGGTCGCCTCGGCTGTCTCGTTGCCCGCTGCCGCCTCCCCTCCGGGGGCTTCGGGGGCCGCGGCCGGCTCCGAGGTCACCGGCTCTGCGCCGGTCTCGGTGGTCTCGGCCGGGTCCTGGAGGACCGCTTCGGCGGACAGGGAGCCGGCACCGAGCACCATCAGGAGCGCGGCCGCGAGCGGAACGAGGAGGTGGTGGGCGCGGTTCATTTGAAGCGGAAGACCAGGCGTAGACCGTAGTTGTAGGCGTCGTAGGCGTCGCGTTCGGCGACCAGGTAGAGGTCGTCGTCCTGGTGCGGGAAGTCCTCGCGGAGCAGGTAGGCGGCCTCCGTCGTCAGGCTTCCGCTCTCCGAGACCTCGCGGCCGACCACCAGGTCGAGCCGATCGAGGAAGCTCTCGTCGTTCTCGTCCCAGCCCTGACCGGTCCAGCGGCTGAGCACGTCGCGAGCCAGGTAGAGAGCGACGGATTGCGCCGCCGCCGTGGCGGTGTCGGTGGAGCCGGCGGTGGTGACGCCGGGCTGACCGCTGCTCGGCGCCTGCCCGGTGAGCACCAAGAGGAGCAGCTGGTCGTTGGACAGCGGCGGTGTCGACGACAGCAGGACCTCGGGCTCCGCCAGCGAGCCGGTGACCTGCAGGGTCACGTCATAGCCGCGCAGCCGTGCCTCGCCCGACAGCGCCAGGTCCGGATCGAAGGGCGAAGAGCTCTGGAAACTCACCGTACCGCTGTTGAAGTCGACCACGCCGCTCGGCAACCGCACCTTGGTGGGCTCGAGGAAGATCGCGCCGCGGGGAAGGGGTACCTCGCCGGTGCCGCCGAGCTGGAGGTCGACGCGGGCGCCGCCCTTGGCCACGTTGCTCGAGATCGAGATGGGGTCGACGGTGCGGACCCGGACGTCGAGGGCCATGTCCGAGAGCGGTGGGTCGCTGAAGGAGAAGAGCTGCAGCCCGCCGCTCGAGGCCGGTCCCGAGCCCCCCGAAACCAGCTCGGTGAAGTTGACCCGGTAGTAGACGCGGCTGTTGCGCAGCCCGATGTCGCCGTGGGCGCGCGGCGCCGCGAGAGTGCCGTCGAGCCGCAGGTCGAGGTCGGCGCGCATCCGCAACTCGTCGTTGCGCACCAGCAGGACGTTCTCCCCCGAGATGGCCAGGTCGAGGGCTGGGCTTTCGCCTTCGAGGCCGACGGTGCCGGTGACGCGGATCGGCGCCGCGCCCAGCTGACCGCTGAGACGCTCGACCTCGATGCGTTCGGGGGTCAAGCGGAGGCGGCCCTCGAGGTCGTCGATGCTCGCGACGTCCGAGTCGAGACGCAGGTCGCCGTCATCGAGCTCCGCCCAGCCGTCGACCTCGGGCTCGTCGAGAGTGCCTGCGAGGCTCAGCTGAGCCTTGGCCCGTCCCCCGAGGCGCCGGACGCCGGGGAGCCAGCGGGAGACCCAGGTCATGTCGGCGGCGTCGGCGTCGACGTCGAGCCGGAGGCCGGCGCCGCCGATCAGCGCTGCGGTGTCGGCCGCCTCGAGATAGGGCGTCACCCCCGTCGGGATCTTCCACCTGCCGGTGGCACGGAAGGTGGCGCGGTCGGGCAGCTCCACCGACAAGGAGTCGAGCTCGAGGCCATCGCCGATCTGGACGTGGCCCTCGAGGGAGCCGGGGCCCAGGGTCTCGGTGCCGCCGTCCCGCGGCAGCACGACCTCGACATCCTCGCCTTCGAGCCGCGCCTCACCCTGGAGCGAGCGCCAGGAACCTTCCAGATCGAGCTGGGCGCCCAGCTGACCCGAGAGTGTGATCGTCGAGCTCTCGAGCTCGATGGGCAGCTCGTCGATGGTCGGTGCGGAGAGCTTGCCCTGGATCTTCACCGGCCCCGCGGCCAGGAGGTCGGGACCCAGGGGATCGAAGGGGGCCTCACCCCGGAGATCGAGGAGCGGCCGGCCGCCGCTGGTGGCCTCGAGCCGGTCGAGGCTCAGCCGGCCGCCGGCGAGGCTCCCCTGCCACGACGCGGCGAGCTCGCGGCCGACGCTGGGCAGCGTCAGGTGCGCCACGGACCCGGTGCTGGTGGCTTCGAGGGTGTTGCCGGCGAGGCTCCCCTCGACGGTGCCGGTGATCCCGCTGAGGGCCAAGCCGGCGGGCAGGTACGGGCCGGCGAACGGGGTGGGATCGAGATCGTCGAGGCGGGCGCGCCAGCGGGTGACGCCTTCGCGGTGGGTCAGGTCGGCGACCACGGTACCGGCGGTGCCACGGAGGTCGATGTCGTCGACGGCCAGACCGGCGGCTTCGAGGGCGAGGCGGGCGGGCTGCTGGAGCACCAGGTCCTTGCCGTCGCCTTCGAGGGTCAGCTGTTCGAGGATCGCCTCCGGCCGCTCGGTGAACGGATCGGCGACCGAACCGGTGGCGGAGAGGTGGGCCACCGGCGTCGCCACGTCGAGCCGCTCGAGGCGGAGGAAGCCGGGCTCCGCCACGGCGTCGACGACCAGGTTCTCGAGGGTCCAGAAGTCGCCGTAGCGACCGTCGCCGGAAAGCGCGACGCGGCCCTCGAGCCCCGTGGGGGGGCCGTCGAGCTCCGCCGTCGCGGTGAGCGTGCCGGTGATCGGCAGCGATGGCGACAGCGCCGAGGCGTCGGTCACATTGGCTTCGAGGCGGACGCCGTCGAGGCGGCGCTCGGCGAGCACCACACCGCCGGTAGCCTCGAGGATTCCCCAGGGACCAGCGAGGGCGAAGCGGTCGAAATCGAGGCGCCGGCCGTCGCCGGTGGCGCGGGCGTCGACGGTGCCGAGGCGGTAGCCGGCGGCGACCACGGTCTCGCCCGTGGCGTCCAAGGAGCCCGAAAGGTTCGGCCAGCGACCCTTGGCCTCGAGATCGACCTTGAGGCTGCCGCTCCACGGCTGGCTGGCGAGGACGCGGCCCAGGGGCTCGAGGTCGGTGAAGTCGGCGCTCGCGGCGACCTCGAGCTGGGGCGCTTCGCCGGGGATGAAACGCACGCTCGACGGCTCGAGATCGAGATGGCCGCCGGGGGTCTCGAGGTGCCCTCGTTCGAGATGGATCGTGGCGTCCTCGAGATGTGCGCTGAGCTCGAGGCGGTGCTGCGGCGCCCGGTCGAGCAGGCGTCCGGTCTTTGGGTCGAGGAGGTCTCCGGCGGTGGCGCCGAGGAGCGCCGGCAGGTCGCTGATCGAGGCCTCGACGGCGCCATGGCTCGCGGCCAGCCGGCCGTCCCAATCGGGCGCCTGGAGATCGAGGACGGCGTCGGTGAGGAGCACGCGGTTGCCCGGGCTCAACGCTTCGAGCCGCTCGGCACGGATCACCGCACCGTCGACGGCGCCACGGACCGTGACCCGGCCGAAGCTGCGCTCATCGACCCGCAGGCCGTCGACGCTGCCGTCGAAGTCGACGTGGAGGTCGCCGTCGGGTGCCGAGGGGAGGTCCAGGCGGCCCCGCCCCGCGACCCTGCCGGAGAGCGCCGGCACTTCCGGCGGCAGGACCCAGGCCGGCATCCGGCCGAGCTCGAGCCCCGCCGCCGCGCCGGCCGTGGCCGAGCCTTCCTCACCGGTTCCCGTCTCGAAGTCGATGCCCAGGCCGTCCGGGTCGTAGCGTCCTTCGGTCGTCACCGTGCCTGCCGGTAGGGTAACCGCCGCCTGCCAGTCGAGGCGCCGGGCCGGAAGCGAGGTGAGGTCGAGACGAGCCCCGGGCTCGAGCCGTAGGTCGCCCCAGGTCAGGCGGTCGAAGCGAGCCGACGCATCGGCGTAGGTGAGCGCCAGGTCGACGGGCGCCGCCGGCGGCGTCTCACCGGGCAGCTCCAAGGCGAGGCGCGGGGAGCTCAGGGTGATGGCTTGGCCGGCCGCCTCCTGCGGCTCGACATGGAGCTCGGCCCCGTCGATCTGCAACCGCGTGCCACCGCCGAGACCGAGGTCGACGGTGACGGCCTCGAGATCGGTGGGCGGCAAGGCGCCCGGGGCGGCGGGCCAGGGGGCGTCAGAAGGGCCATCGCTCTCGCCGAGGTCGCCACGGATCTCGAGGCCGCTTCCCGAGATCCGTCCGACGCCGTCGAGCCCAGCGCTCCGCAGCCGGGCGAGGGAGAAGTCGAGGCGCAGGCGGTCGGCGGTGAAGGAGATCCCCTTCGGCGACTCTCCCTTCGAGGTCTTCGGCCGGGCGTCGAGGCCCTCGACCTCGACCCAGTGCAACGGATCGCCGCGGAGACGATCGACTTGGACCTCGTAGCCGGCAAAGCGCGCCGCCAGCCACTCGGCGAGGGGGACACCCGCGGTACGCAGGACGAGACCCCGGAAAGCGTAGAGCGCCGCCAGGAGCACCACGGGGAGGAGCAGCGCCAGGGCGAGGAGGCGGAGCCAACGTGGCCGTTTCGACCGCGGGCGTTGTACGTCTTGCAAGGAGGGCTCGGTCATGGAGTGGGAAGGGCTGGGCTGCGACGTCCTCTCGGGCCCCTTGATCATACGCGGGAAGCGATGAGCCGCCAGCGGGGATCCGGCCCGGTGTTGGCAAGCTCGATGCAAGAATGGCACCGGAGCGAGGAGGACCGACCGTTTGCCCGACGCAGCACCCAGCCAACCCATCCCGCCGTCACCCTCTCGACCGGCGGGGACCGAGCACTGGTTCCGGAGGGTGACGTTCTACGCGCTCCTCGCCGGTCTCTGTCCCTTGATCCCGATTCCCTTTCTCGATGACAAGGCGCTGGACTGGGTCCGCCGGCGGATGCTCTACGAGCAGCTCCGCGGTGCCGCCGGCGGCCCCCCGGCGTCGGCCTCGGTGCGGGTCCTCGCCGGGTCCGACGAGGGTAGCTTCCTCGAGGGGTGCTGGAGCGGTTGCTTCGTGCTGCCGCTGGTCAAGCTGGTGGTCTACCTGGTGCGCAAGGTGTTCAGCAAGATCCTCATCCTCCTGACCTTGAACCAGTGCGTCGAGCGCTTCTCCGAGACCTTCCATCTCGGCTATCTCGTGCACCACGCGCTGGGACGGGGCGACCTCGGTGCCGCGGCGTGGCAGGGGGCCTCCACCGGCTCGCGGCGGGTGCGCGAGGCGATCCGCGAGACCCTCGACGAGATCGATCCCCGGCCGGTGCGGCAACTGGTCTCGCGTACCTTGCGCGGCAGCCGTCGCCTGCTTCTCGGGGCGTCACGAGTGCTCGGACGGTGGGTGCGTCGGGGGCCGAGCCCGGAAAGTGAGGAAGCCGAGGTCGAGCGTGAGCTCGCCGCCGACGAGTCCCGGCTCTCGCGGCTCCTCGACCGCTTGAGCCGCGGGTTGGGCGCCGAGACCGGCTACCTCGAGACCCTCGAAGCGACCTACGACGCCGCCTGGGCGGTTCAGGCCGAGGGCGGTTCGGGGGCGGCGGGCTCCGCCGGCCCCGGTGCGAGGTCATAGCGGCTGGCGGTGCCCAGCCGCTTCTCGAGACCGGCGACCTCGCTACCCGTGGCGGGGCGCCACCGCCGGCTTTGCCGCCGCCGCTCGATGGCCGGTGGCGAGTAGCGCACCGAGGTCACCAGCTTGCCCTCCGGGCTGAAGACGTGGGCGCGGCCGCGCTCGCCCAGGACGACCAGGGTCTCGTTGCGCACGTCGAAGAGGAGGTCGTCGCGGCCGGCGCGGCGCAGGTCTGCCAGCGTCATGGCGGTGGGGCGGTCGCCTTCCTCGTGCCGCTGCTGGCCGTGCCGCGTCCGCCGGCTCACGGCACGACGACCGCGTTCGAGGCGCCGGGCGAGACCGCCGACGATCCCCTGGAGACGCTCGTCGAGGACGCGAGGCGCCGCCGACCGTCGCCGGTCGGCGCTTTCCTCGAGGGTTCCCAGCGCCTCCTGCGCCCAGCGCACCGCGTCGGACCAGGGGAGGACGCCGGTGCGCGCGAAGACCTCGTCGAGGCTTTCGCCGCCGGGGCCGACACCGACGACGCCCAGAGCGAAGCGCCACCGCCTCTTCCGTCCGCGACCGGCACCGGCGGCCGCGTCGGGCCCTCGCGAGGAGACCAGCTGAAAGGACACTGCCACCGGGCACGCGTCGCCCTGGGCGTCGGGCAGCCGGAACCAGCCGGCGGCCACCTGGCCGTGGAGCCGGTAGCCGGTGGCGGGATCGCGGTAGGCCTCGAGGAGCTCGCCGGTCAGATCCGGCTCGGTGGAGGTCAGCGTCAGCAACCGCGGCTCGTCGCGGTAGAGCTCGTCGACCCGTGGGTCGTGGAGCTCGAGCAACCACTGCCCAAGGTCGGTGAAGCGCGGCACGCCGGTGGGGCCATAGGCGGCGAAGACGTGCCGTGGCCCCGGCGGCACCGAGTGCTCACAGCTCGCCGCGGCGCAGCGCAGACAGTAGGCGTGACCGGGGCGCACGACGGCCAGGTGGGCGAGCATGCCCTGGACCGCCTCGGCGACGCTCTCGTCGAGCTCCTCGGCGGCGCGGCGCAGGTCCTCGGGACGCGGGTTGACGGGCAGGTCGAGCTGAACCCGTAAACGCTCCCGGCGGCCTCCCAGGAGGTGTCCCCAGGGGTGGTGCTCGAGCCGCCGACGCACCTCGGCGCCGAGCTCGCGGAGCGCCCGCGCCAGGGCGTCGGCGTCGTCGTGGTGGGACCCGGCTGCCTCGCGTCGGCTCATGGAGCGATTATCCCCCAGCCATCCGCGCGGCTCGAGGCGGTCCAAAGGTCACGTTCGCGAAACCTCCGCGGAAGTCCCGACGTCTGGGGCTGAGATACGATGAAGGGGTCGTACGGTGGTCGGCCGACCGCCTTCGCCGCCGCTCTCATCACCAGGAGGATCGCCATGGGTTTGTTCGAAAAGCTGCGCAACGAGCTGATCGACATCGTCGAATGGGTCGATGACAACCGCCGCACGCTGGTGTGGCGCTTCCCCCGCTACAACAACGAGATCAAGCACGGTGCCCAGCTGGTGGTGCGACCGGGCCAGATGGCGATCCTGGTCGACCGCGGCCAGATCGCCGACGTCTTCGAGCCGGGCATGTTCACGCTCAACACCGCCAACCTGCCGATCCTCTCGACTCTCCAGGGCTGGAAATACGGCTTCGAGAGCCCGTTCAAGGCCGAGGTCTACTTCGTCAGCACTCGGCAGATCACCGATCTCAAGTGGGGCACTCCCAACCCGGTGATGCTGCGCGACGCCGATTTCGGGCCGATCCGCATCCGCGCCTTCGGCACCTACGCCATCAAGGCCCAAGACCCCAAGGCGCTGCTCACGGAGCTGGTCGGCACCGACGGCGTCTTCGAGGCCGACGAGGTCACCGAGCTGCTTCGGTCGATGATCGTCAGCTCCTTCGCCGACCTCCTGGGCGAGGCCAAGATCGCCGCCCTCGATCTGGCCGCCAACTACGGCGAGCTCGGCGAGGCGCTGCGCAAGAAGGTCCAGGAGCGCATCGACGACGAGTACGGGCTCGAGCTGCCGCAGCTGTTCATCGTCAACATCTCGCTCCCCGAGGAGGTCGAGAAGGCGATGGACACGCGCACCAGCATGGGGGTGATCGGCGACATGGGCCGCTTCCAGCAGTACCAGATGGGGCAGGCCATGCTCTCGGCTGCTGAGAACCCGGCCGGCGGAGGAGCCAGCGAAGGCATGGGCCTGGGGATGGGCTTTGCCATGGCCAACCAGATGATGCGTTCCGCGGGCACGGCCGGCCAGCCGGGACAGGCAGCCGCACCGGGTGGCATGGGCGGTGCCGCTCCGCCACCACCACCGCTGCCGGCCGCGTGGCATGTGGCCGTGAATGGCCAGACCCAGGGGCCGTTCTCGCCCGATCAGCTGGCTCAGGGCATTGCCGCCGGGCAGGTCTCGGCCACCACGTCCGTGTGGTGCGCCGGCATGCAGAACTGGACTCCCGCCGCTCAGGTGCCGCAGCTGGCCCCCATGTTCCAGACTCAGGCCACTCCCCCGCCTCCGCCACCAGCCAGCTGATTCTGCCTTGTGACTGCTCGCAGCCGGTTTACAATCAACC
>JAGQSE010000494.1 GCA_020439725.1 Acidobacteriota bacterium | reverse complement strand
CCTCTCGATCCGGCCATCGTCGCCGGCGGCGACGTCGGCGAGCCGATCACCGTCGCCCAGCCCGACGGCCCCCACGCCGCGGCCTTCGCAGCCATCGCCCGCGCGGTGGCGGAGGAAGTCGCTGCCGGCGAGGGTGCCGAACCCGAGCTCTCCATCCGCTGAGCTTCATCACCACCGGTCGTTTTCCGATGTCCGTCGCCATCATCGCCGACTCCCACCTGGGAGGCCCCGGCGGAGACGCAGGTCCGCTGGTCGAGCAGATCGACACCCTGGCGGCCGGCGGCTGCCGTCGCCTGGTGCTCTTGGGGGACATCTTCCACGTCTGGGTCGCGCTCCGCTCCTTCGAGAGCCCCGAGGTGGCGCGGGTGATGGCGGCCGTGGCGCGGGCCCGCGACGCCGGGGTCGAGGTCGAGTACGTCGAGGGCAACCGGGACTTCTTCGTCGCCACCGGGCCCTACGCCGACGGCTTCGACCGCGTCGTCCTCGAAACCGCCTTCGAGGTCGGCGGCCGGCGCTTCCTCGCGGTCCACGGCGACGGGCTCGACGACGCCGACTGGCGGTACCGCTTCTGGCGCTGGCTGTCGAAGAGCTGGCCGGTGCGTTGGGCGGTGCGCTCGATCCCCACGCCCCTCGCCAAGCGCTGGGTCCACGCCACCGAGGCGCGGCTGTCGAGGACCAACTTCAAGCACAAGAGCCGGATCCCCGAGGCGGTGGTCCGGCGCTACGCCGAGCGGCGCCTCGCCGAGGGCCACGACGTGCTCCTCCTCGGGCACTTCCACGAGCCCCACCGCTGGCCGGTGGCCGGTGGCGAGGTCTGGCTCCTCGACGCCTGGTTCCGTAGCCGTCGGGTCGAGGAGCTCGGCTGAGCCCGGCGCCTTCGCCGCCGGGGATCGTCTTGCCTGCGATGGATCTCGAGATCGTCATGCTCGGCGCGGGCACCTCGAACGGGGTGCCGGTGATCGCCTGCGAGTGCCCGGTGTGCACCTCGGGAGATCCGCGCAACCAGCGGACGCGGCCCAGCGTCGCGCTCACCTGGCAGTACGACGGCAGCCCGTGCACGGTGGTGGTCGACACCGGCCCCGAGTTCCGGCTCCAGGTCCTCGCCGCCGGGCTCAAGCGGCTCGACGCGGTGCTCTTCACGCATTCCCACGCGGATCACATCTTTGGTCTCGACGACGTCCGTGCCTTCAACTTCCTGCAGGGACGAGCCATGCCCTGCTACGGCTCGGAGGAGACCCTGCGCACCGTCCGGCGGAGCTTCGCCTACGTCTTCGAGGAGACTCAGGAGGGCGGTGGCAAGCCCTCCCTCGAGCTGTTGCCGGTGCGGGAGCCCTTCGAGCTGCTGGGCCGCACCGTGGTCCCCGTGCCCGTGCTCCACGGCGCCCTCGAGGTCTTCGGCTACCGCTTCGGGCGCTTCGCCTACGTCACCGATTGCAGCGAGATCCCGGAGGCCTCCTTCGCTCTCCTCGAAGGCGTCGAGATGCTCATCCTGGACGCCCTGCGGTACCATCCTCATCCCACCCATTTCACCGTCGAGCAGGCCCTCGAGGCGGCGCAGCGCATCGGGGCGAGGAGGACCGTCTTCACCCACATGAACCACGACGTCGACTATCGCCGCCCGCAGGTGACCCTGCCCGAAGGGATCGAGTTCGGCTATGACGGCCTCCGCATCGTCCTCCCCTGAGCTGCGCGAGATCCCCCGGGCTCGGCGCGTCGCCGGGACGGTGACGCCGCCGTCGTCGAAGAGCGTCAGCCACCGGTGTTTCGACCTGGCGCTCCTCGCCGGGGCGCCCATCACGATCGAGCGCCCGCTCGTTGCCGAGGACACGCGGCTCTTCCTCGCCGCCCTCGAGACCTGTGGCTTCGCGGTCCGCCCGGACGGTGACGTCGTCCACCTCGAGCCCCGGGGCGAGACCGGCGGCGGCGAGATCTTCTGTGGCAACGCCGGGACCATGTTCCGCTTCCTCGTCGCCGCGCTCACCGCGATCCCCGGCCGCTGGCGCCTCGACGGCACCGAGCGGTTGCGCGAGCGCCCGGTCGGTCCTCTCCTCGCGACGCTCCGCCAGCTCGGCGCCTCGATCGCATGTCCGAGGCAGGAAGGCTACGCACCTCTCGACATCGCGGGGGGGAGCCTCCGGGGGGGCACCGCGACCCTCGATGCCGGCGAATCGAGCCAGTACCTGTCGGCGGTGCTGCTGGCGGCGCTCAAGGCGCCCGCGCCGACCACCGTCGAGGTGCTGGCCCTGACCTCGGCGCCCTACCTCGAGCTCAGCCTCGAGGCGGCGAGGCGCTTTGGCGGCGTCATCGAGCGCACCGCTGACGGCTTCTTCCACGTCGAACCGGGTCTTGCGCCACCGTCTCGGGTGCGGGTCGAGGCCGACTACTCGGCGGCCTGCTACCCGGCGGCGGCGGCGGCGCTGGCCGGCGGCGAGGTGGTGCTCGAGGGGCTGGCGCCGGACTCCCGGCAGGGCGACCGGGGTTTCTTCGACCTGCTCCGCCGCATGGGCGTTCCCCTCGCCTGGGACGACCGGGACGGCGCCGCCGTCGCGGTGGTCGGTCGCGGGCGCCTCGAGGCCGTCGAGGCGGATCTGTCGTCGATGCCGGACCAGGTGCCGACCCTGGCCGCCCTGGCACCCTTCGCCCACGGCGTCACACGGATCCGCGGCGTACCCCACCTGAGGATCAAGGAAAGCGATCGGCTGGCGGCCATGGCCACCGAGCTCGGCAAGCTCGGCGTGCCGGTGGAAGAGCTCGCCGACGGGTTGATCATTCCCGGTGTCTGGGCCGGCGGCGTGCCCTCCGGCCTGCCGCCGGTGACCGTCGACACCTGGGACGACCACCGCATCGCCATGAGCCTGGCGCTGGTGGGGCTCCGCCGGGGCGGTGTCACCCTGCGCGATCCGCACGTCGTCGCCAAGTCCTATCCCGATTTCTGGCGCGACCTCGGGGAGCTCGTCGAAGCATGACCTCCACCCCGGCGCAGCGGATCCTCCATCCCGCGCTGGGGGACCCGGCGGACGGGCCGTCCGGCGGCCGCGAAGGGACGCCTCTGGCCGAGGCGCGGCTGAGCGATCAGCAAAAGGCCGCGGTGGTGCTCGAGGGAGCGGCTCTGCTCGCCCACCTCGAACGTGCCGGCTGGGCCCTCGATGGGGGCTGGCAGGGAGCTCGGATCGGCGACGACGGCGGGCTTCGGGTGATCGGCGCCCGCCCGGGACGGCCGGAGCCGCTACCCCAGGAGTCGCTCCGGTCCCTGGTGGGGGAGCTCTTCGGGAGCGATCGGATCGCCGGTCGAGGACAGGCACGGCGTGCTCTCCGCGGGCTCGTCGAAGGCTGGCGCCAGAGCTTGGCCCCGGTGGCGCCGTCACGGGCGATCGAGTCGATCCTCGAGGCGGCTCCGTTCTTGTGGGAAGACGGTTTCGGCGGTGCCCGCGCGGCGTTGGCGGTGGAGATCCGCTGGCGGGACCGGGGCGAGCTGTGGGTCGCCGGTCCCGGCGCGTTCCGTCGCCGCCTCTTGGCTCGTGGTCGCGACCGGGATTCGCTCGCCGGACTGCTGTCCGGCCCCGGTGCCCGGCGCTTGTGGTCGCCACGACAGGACCCGCTCGAGCTCGCCGCCGCCGGCCGCTGGCGCGAGGCCCTCGAGCAGTGCACGGGGAGCGGAGGGGACGCGACCGGTGCCGACGAGCGGTTCGCCCTGGCGCGCTGGCTTTATGTGCGTGGCCGCTTCGAGGACGCCCTCGAGGCGCTGGGCCGGACGCGCTCGACGGAGGCGTTGGTGCTTCGCGGCTGGTGTCAGCTCTATCTCGGCCGGCCGCCGGCGTTGGCCAAGACGCTGGCCCGGCTCGCGGCGGCAAAGCTGCCGGCGGCCCAGACCCTCGCCGCCGCGGAGCTGGGGGAGCGCGCGGCGGCCAACACCGGCGACCGTGAGGCGGTCGAGCGATGGCTGGCGGCGGCGAGGCGATCGGCGACGAAGGATCCGGGCCTCGAAGCGCGAGCCCGACTGCTCGAGGCCCTGGCCGCCTGGGACCTCGAGCGCCCCGAGGCCATGGCGGAGCCCCTCGCCGCCAGCCGCGAGATCGCGTCGGACCCGGAGCGCGGCTGGCGCTGGCACCAGGCCCAGGCCCTCCTGGCCGAAGCCCAGGGCGACGGCCAGGCCATGGCCGAGCCGCTCCGCCGCGCCCTCGGCGGTTTCCGGCGGCGCTTGACCCGCTTCGAGGCCGGGGGCCTGTGGAACGACCTCGGTGTCGCGCGGGCGCGGTGCGGCGACCTGGCCGGCGCCGAGCACGCCTTCCTCCACACCCACCGCCTCCTCGATCGCTGCCAAGGTCCGCGGCGGACCACCCTGGCGCTCTACAACGTCGCCGAGATCCGGCTGCGCCGTGGCCGGCTCCACGGGGTCCTCGACATCCTCGAACGGACCACCGAGGAGAACCGCCTCGCCGGCAACCTTCGGGGCCGGGTCCAGGACGTCGAGCTGTGGGCGCGTTTCGAGATGGTCCAGGGCCGCTTCGCCGCCGCCGACTCGCATCTGCGGCGCATGCTCGCCGAGCTCGACCGCGTGGGCAGCGACTGGCGCCGCGCGGAGCTCGAGCTGCTGCGCTGCCGGGCGCTGGGTCTCGATGGCCGGGTGGACGAGGCCGCCGCGGCCTACGAGCGCACCGATCCGTCGACCTGGGCCGAGCTCGAGCCCGAAGAACGGGTGGCGCTCCTGGCCCACTCCGGCCAGCGTGAGGAAGCCCTCGCCGCCGCCCGCGGGAGCTCCTGGGACCTGCCGTGGCAAGCGGCCCTCGCCGCTCGCACGGTCGGGCTCGGCGAGTGGCGAACGGTCGAGGAGCTCGGGCCGTTTCGCGCTGCGCGGCTGGTCCTCGACCTCGAGCTGGCGGCGCCGGCGACGGTGCCGAGGAGGCTTCGCCGGCAAGCCGCCGGGGTGTATCGGGAGCTCGGAGCCGCCGACCTGGCGGGACTCCTCGAGGGGCGCGACAGCGGTCCCTGGCAAGTGCTTCGGGAGTTCTTCGACCGCTCGCAGAGCGAACCCGCCACCGACCAGGACCTGGGCGAGCTCCTCGCCGCGGCGGGGTATGGTGACGTCTTGCTGCGCTACGTTCCCGAGGATCCTTCGGCCTCGGAGCGGGTGCTGTCGGCCGGGGTGGGGGGCGGTGTCGAGGTCTGGCGCCGCGCGCGGGGCGGCGAGCTGGTGCTCGACGCTCGAGCCGTGGACCCGGTGCTCGAGGCTCTCCTGTCGCTCGCGGCTCGCGAGTACCGGCCGCCGCGGCGCGACCTCCGGCGGTCCGGTCGCGGGGGGATCCTCGGCGAAAGCCCCGAGCTCCTCGCCGCCCTCGACCGTCTCGAACGGCTGGCGACGGGGGATATGCCGGTGCTGATCCACGGCGACAGCGGCACCGGCAAGGAGCTGGCCGCGCGGCGCGTCCACCAGGTGAGCCCGCGTTCCGGCGGCGCTTTCGTCGCGCTCAACTGCGCGGCGCT
>JAGQSE010000493.1 GCA_020439725.1 Acidobacteriota bacterium | reverse complement strand
TCGACGACCCCGGACGCTCCCTGACCTCTCCGGGGCTGCCGACTCCCGTCGCGGCCCCGGAGTGAGGCTCGGAAACCACGGCGACCGCCCGGCGTGAGGCTGGGCGGTCGCCGGCTCTCGAGGCCCTGGCCGCGAGCTGCTATGGTCCGCCAGTGCGTCGCTGGCGAACCGAGGAGGTCGACCGGATCTTCGAGCACCCCTTGCTGTCCCTCGAGCGACGTCGCTTGGTGGCGGGAGACGATCGGCGGCAAGCCCTGATCGTCGACACGCCCGACTGGGTCAATGTCATCGCGCTCACCGACGCCCGCGAGGTGCTGCTCGTCCGTCAGTGGCGTTATGGCATCGAGGACGCGACCCTCGAGATCCCCGGCGGCGTGGTCGAACCCGGGGAAGGGCACCGTGCCGCCGCCGAGCGCGAGCTCCTCGAGGAGACCGGGTATCGCGCCGCGGCCTGGAGCCTTCTCGGCGAGTCTCGACCCAATCCGGCGATCCAGACCAACCGGATCTCGACCTGGCTGGCCACCGATCTCGAGCGTCTCGGCGAGCCCGAGGGCGACGGCGAGGAGGAGCTCGAGGTGATCCGGGCTCCCCTGGCGGAGATCCCACGGCGGGTCTTGGCCGGCGAGATCACCCACTCCCTGGTCCTGGCCGCGTTTTACCTGTTCGAAGGCGCCCGAAGCCCGAACGCCTCCGGGGACTGAGCTCCGCCAGCAGGAGCCATGGCTCGTCGTTCGATCGCCCACTGGCTGTGGTCGTCGAGGGCCACGAGCCGGAAACCACCCTCCGCCACCAGCTCCGTGACGGCCCGACAGACCCCGTGGAAGGGGTGCTGCGGGTCCTCCTGCCAGTCGTGGCCCAGGAGGATTCCTCCCGGTTTGAGCTTGGGCACCATCACCGCGAGCTCTTCGCGGGTGTCCTCGTAGCTGTGCGTGGTGTCGAGGTAGAGCCAGTCGAAGTGGCCATCGGGGAACGACGGCAGGATCTCCTGCGCAAAGCCCACGTGTATCTCGACGATGCCCTCGGCAATGGGCCCGGCGAAACGCTCGGCGACGGTGTCATGGCCACGTCGGGCGTCGGCGCGCTCGGGTTCCTCCCAATCCCACTCCGCCTCAGGATTGAGCCGCCACCACGGGTCTACGAGGTGAAGGACTCGCGGAGCCACCACCGCGAGCAGCTCGGCGGTGAACTCTCCCCACTGCACGCCGATCTCGGCACCGACGCTGCCCCGTGGCAGACAGCGAAGGAAGTCGGAGCGGCGGTTGGGAGATCCCGAGGGTATCCGCAAGGGGTCAGGAGGGCTTGGCGGCGGGCGAGTAGGGGTGACGCTTGAAGGCGGCGATCAGGTTGCGGACCACCGCCGCCGTCGCTCGATCGGCGCTGGCGGCTCGCTGGAAGAGGAGCAGCGCGGCAAAGGCCTCGCGGTGGATGTCAAGACTCTGGAAAGCGGTGAACAGCGATTCCGACAGCTCGTGGAGCTCGTGGGTGCGCCCGCTTTCGACGTAGATCAGTCCGAGGTCGAGGGAGATCAGGCTCCAGTTGTAGATGTCACCCCGCTCGCGATAGAACTCTCTGGCCTCGCCCAGGAGTACCTCGGCTTTCTCGGGCCTTCCGAGCCCCAAAGAGATCTTGCCTTCAATCCAAAGGCGTTGTGCCCTCAGCCACGGCGCGTCGAAGCGTCGGTACAGCTCTTCGCTTTCGGCCAAGAGTCGCTGTGCCTCTTCCGCCCTGTCGTTCTCCGCGAGGATCGAGAGCCGGTTGTGACGGGCGGCGATCTCGAGCATCGGCTCCTCTTCGGGGTCGATCCACAGTTCTGCCTCCTCGAGCGTCGCGATGGCCTTCTCGGGCTCTTCTCGGTCATAGAAGAGGGTGGCCCGCTTGATCATCGTCCGGCCCACCTGGTGGGTCTCGCCGGCGGACCGATAGGTAGAAATGGCCACCGCCAGCAGGCGATCGGCGGCTTCGAACCGTCGCTGATCTCGCCGCAAGCTGGCCTTGAGGCCCAAGATGCCTGCCCGCGCCAGGGGATCGCCGGAGCCCACCGCCAAGAGCAGTGCCGCTCGCTGGAACACGCGCTCCGAGGTGCGAAAGTCTGCGGCAAGACGATACGCGTTGGCCAGGGTGGCCCAGCAGCGGGCGGCGACATCGGCCACCGCACCACGGCCGTAGAAGTCGCGGTCGAGGTGCGCGGCGAGGAAGACGGCGAGCTTGGAGAGCCGGATCGCGTCGTGGGGGTCGTCAAAGCCGATCCGGATGATCTCCTTGAGCAGCGCTTCGCACACCGCGCGGGTGCGGAAGCGCTCGTGGAGCCGGATGGCTTGCTCGCGCCGGGAGGCGTCCAGTTCCAGCAGCTCCTTCAGAGCCGCCGGAGCCAGACCCTCTTCGCGCTCGAAGGCAGCCTGGCGTGCGAGGGAGATGCGGACCGTGGTCTCGATCGCCGAACCGTGCTCGAGGATGTCCTCGAGCCGCGCCGGGGGGGAGGCGCGGTCGGCGAAGAGTGGGAAGGAGTCACCGGGGTCGAAGGGGCGGAGCAGCGCGTTGCACTCCGCGCAATCCTGCACCAGGTGGAGAAGCAGGGCACGGAAGCGCTCCTCGGGCAGCGACCGGCCGCCGGCCAGCAGCTGCTGGAGCGCTTCGTGGGGTGCTTCGCTCGGTGACACGATGACGGTCGTCTCTCAACGGTCTTGAGGTCGGGTTTCGCGAGACTTGCCAGGCGGCACGGCCCGCCGGTCCGGTGGGCCGCTCGCTGCCTGGGAATGAGTCGCTCAGAGGCCCTTTTACGACGCTCTTGATAAAACGTTGCCGCATATCGCTCTTTTGTGGACAGCGGCACAACATTATGACCTAGCCGTCGGGGTCGATATAGGGGCCATCTACGATTTGCGAGACGACACGAGTTCGCGGATGGACCCCGTGAAAGAGGGTCGAAGGGCGGGACACCCGGTCATGGGAACGGTGGACATCGAACATGGTCGCTTCCTCCTTCTGCCCCGGCGAGGGGCGGTGAGTGAGCCCGGTTGGGCTCTTTCCTCGAAGAGCGAAAGCGGCCGCTTTTAGGGGTTAGACTCCTGCAGGCTGGGAATTTCGCGGGACCAATAGAGATTTATTGCAATTTGGCCGTATTTCTTTCGATCGGCGCCGGAGCTGGCGTCCGGGGTGGCGGAACGGGGCCTGGGCTAGAATCCCGGGTCATGAAATTCGCCCGCGTCTCCGCCACCGCCCTGCTTCTCCTCACCCTGTTTTCCGACCAGCCGCCCGCCGCCGCCCAGGGGCTCCACGACCCGCTGGAGCCCGCCACCACGGGGGGCCTTGAACGGGTCGATCGCGGTCTCGCCAAGCTCACCGGTCATCGCCGGCTGCTGGTCATCGCGGCGCACCCCGACGACGAGGACACGGGGCTCTTGACCCTGGTGGCCACCGGGGAAGGCGGCGAGGCGGCCTATCTCGCGCTCAACCGGGGTGAGGGCGGGCAGAACTTGATCGGCCCCGAGCTCGGAGTGGGTCTTGGATTGATTCGCAGCCAGGAGCTGCTGGCCGCGCGGCGCATCGACGGTGCGCGGCAGTTCTTCACCCGCGCCTACGACTTCGGCTTCACGCGCTCGCTCGAGGAGACTTTCGAGCGTTGGCCCGAGGCGGCCCTCGAGGAGGACGCGATCCGGGTCATTCGCCGTTTCCGGCCGCAGGTGATCCTCTCGGTCTTCCCGCCGACCCCCGCCGCCGGGCACGGCCAGCACCAGGCCGCCGGAGTCATCGCGGGCCGGGTCTTCGATCTCGCCGGCGACCCCCAGGCGGCACCCCAGCTGCTGCCCGAGGGCTCGCTGCCGTGGACGCCGCAAGCGCTCTATCGATCGGGGTGGTTCGACCGCGACGCGCCGGCCACCGAGACCGACCTCGGGCGGGTCGATCCCTTCACCGGCCGCTCGCTGGCGCAGATCGCTCGTGCCAGCCGCAGCAGCCACCGCTCCCAGGACATGGGACGGGTGCAGGAGCTCGGCTCACCCCACGGCCGGCTGCTGCCGGTGGCGGGCAACGCCAGGCCCGACGGCGAGGATCCCTTCGTCGGTGTCGACACCCGGCTGCGGGCCATCGCCGCGGGCATCGAGGACGCGGCGCTCAAGGAGCAGCTCGAGACCCGCCTCGACGAGGTCCAGGCACTGGCCGAAGCGGCTCGCGATCGGCTGTCCCCGGAAACCTTCGGCGACGCGGCGGAGAGCCTCGAGACGATCCTCGGGTTGCTCCACGAAGCGCGGCGCGCGGTCGCCCGTCCGGCCGAGGCGGCGACACCGCAGCATCCCGGAGCCGCCCACGCGGCGGCTTTCCTCGACGAGAAGATCGCCGCCGCCGAGGAAGCGCTGGCGGCCGCGGTGGGCGTCGCCGTCGATGCCACCACCGAGCGCCGGGACCTGATTCCGGGCGAGTCCCTCGAGGTCTCGATCGAGGTCTGGAACAGCGCCGCGCGGCCGGTCCAGGTGTCGGGAGTCGATCTGCGCCTGCCCGGCGGTTGGGATGCGTCACCGGTCGAGCCGAGCTCGTGGCCCCACGCCCTCGAGCCCGGGGAGGTCGGTGCCTGGCACTGGCGCATCGACGTCCCCGCCGGTGCCGACCCGAGCTTTCCCTATTTCCTCCGACAGCCCATGGACGGCGACCTCTACGACTGGACCGGCGTTCCACCGACGATCAAGGACGAGCCCTTCGGACCGCCGGTGCTCGGCGCCCGGGTGCGGCTCGACCTGGGGCCGGAGGGGCAGCGCGCCGCCCCGGTCCAGCTCGAGCGCGAGGTGGTCGAGCGGTATGGCGACCAGGCGCGGGGAGAGGTACGGCATCCGCTCCGGGTCCTGCCGCCCATCGAGGTCGCCGTCGCCCCCGACACGGTGGTCTGGCCCGTCGCGCGCCAGCGCCCCCTCGACGTCGAGGTTCGTTTGACCAACCACCGGGACCATCCGATCCAGGGAACGCTCGAGATGACCGTGCCGACGGGCTGGCCGGCGGTGGCGCCGACGCCTTTTTCTCTCGCCGCCGGCGGGGACCAGAAGAGCCTCCAGCTGTCCCTCGACGCGCCGCCGGATCTGGCACCGGGAAGCTATCGCGTGGCAGCGACGGCGGTGGTCGAAGGCAACCGCTATCAGCAGTCGGCGCCGGCGGTCGAGTACGAGCACATCCGGCCGACGCTCCGCCCGCAACCGGTGGTGGTCGCGGTCCACGCCGGCGACGTCGTCTTGCCCGACCTCAAGCGGGTCGGTTACGTCCGCGGCGCCTCCGACCGGGTTCCCGAGGCCCTGAAGAGCATCGGCCTGCCGCTCACCCTCCTCGGTGACGAGGAGCTGGCGGTCGGTGACCTCTCGGTCTACGACGTCATCGTGATCGGCAGCCGCGCCTACGAGAGCGACCCGACGCTGGGCCATGTCAACGGGCGGCTCCTCGACTACGTCCGCGGCGGTGGTCGCCTGGTCGTGCAATACCAGCAGTACGCCTTCGTCGACGGCGGCTTCGCGCCCTATCCGCTGACCATCTCGCGACCCCACGACCGCATCACCGACGAAATGGCGCCGGTCACCGTGCTGCCGGCCGGCAGGGCGTTGATGTCGAGCCCCAACGTCATCGGGCCCGCCGACTGGGATGGTTGGGTGCAGGAGCGGGGGCTCTATTTCGCGGGCACCTGGGACGACGCCTACACCCCGCTCCTCGAGATGATCGACCCGGAGGGCAAGGCGCTGCGCGGCGGGTTGCTCGAGGCCAAGCTCGGCGAGGGCACCTACGTCTACACCGGCCTGTCCTTCTTCCGCCAGCTTCCAGCGGGCGTCGTCGGCGCCTATCGCCTCTTTCTCAATCTGCTGGCCGAAACGCCGGAGGGCTGACCCCGGCGGCGTCCCATCGGGCCTGGTGGAGGGCCGCGAGGACGTCTTCGAGCTCGGCATCGAGACGGGCCAGGATGGCGGGCAGGCGATCGGACCAGCCGGCGCCGGCCAGGTCCTCGAGATGCTGGCAAAGCTCCGCGAGGCGCCGCGCACCGAGGGTGCCACCGCTGCCCTTGAGCGCGTGGGCGGCGAACGCCAGAGAGCTCATGTCGCCCGCCAGGAGCGCCTCGTGCAGGACCCGCACACGGCGGGGCCCTTCGGCCTCGAAGATCTCGATGAGCTGGCCGAGGACGTCGCGGCCGGTGCGTGCCTGGAGCCGCCGCAGCTTGTCGAGCACCTCCGGATCGACGGGCGAGGTCTGTGGCGTCGGCGGAGCGGCGGTGGCCGGCGGCCGCGGCTCGACGGGTAGCGCCTCCTTGGCGGGCATCTCGATCCAGCGCTCGAGAGTCCGGGCCAGGTCCTCGAGGTGGACCGGTTTCGCCAAATAGTCGTCCATCCCCGCGTCCAGGCACCGCTGGCGGTCCGCCGGGAGGGCGTGGGCGGTCATGGCGACGATGGGGGTATGTCGTTCCTCGCCTTCTCGGCGGCGGATCTCGGCGGTGGCCCGGTAGCCGTCGAGGTGGGGCATCTGGACGTCCATCAACACCAGGTCATAGGAGCGGCGGGCCAGGATCTCGAGGGCTTCGAGACCGTTGGCCGCGAGGTCGGCTCCGATCCCGAGGCGCTCGAGCTGGTACCGTGCCAAGGTCTGGTTGACGGGGTTGTCTTCGACCACCAGCACGCGCCGCTCGCCGCTCCCGGCGCCCGGTGCGGGTAGCGTGTCGAGGGTCTCCGACGGCGGCACCGCCGGGGCGTGGACGGTGAACCAGAAGACGGACCCGCCCGCGGGCTCGGTGCGCGCTCCGAGCTCTCCACCCATGCGCTCGACCAGGGTCCGACTCAGCGTGAGACCGAGACCGGTGCCCGGGTACAGCCGGGCATCGGTGTCATCGCCCTGGGTGAAGGGCTCGAAGAGGTGCTCGAGCCGCTCGTGGGCGATGCCGATACCGGTATCGTGGACGGTGAACCGCAGCTTGCTCCCGGCCGTCTCCCCGGCGCCGGGCTCGACCGCCACCGCCAGGCGGACCGAACCCCGATCGGTGAACTTGACGCCGTTGGACAGCAGGTTGAGCAGCACCTGGCGCAGGCGGATGGGGTCCGTGCTGACCCAGCGGGGCACCTCGTCGTCGACCTCGAGCCGGAGCTCGAGCTC
>JAGQSE010000492.1 GCA_020439725.1 Acidobacteriota bacterium | reverse complement strand
GAAGATGTCGAGCAGGAACTCCGACACGCCTCGCGCCTCGGCCTCGGCGGCCCGCGCCCGGTCGCGCTCGGAGCGCAGACGCTCGGATTGCAGCACGAGATTGACGACGAAGGCGACGAGAAGCCCGGCGATGGCGACCGTCGCTGCCACTCCCCAAGGATGCCGCCGCAGGAGCTTGCCGGCGCGGTAGTGCCACGAATCGGGACGCGCCCGCACCGGACGTCCGCCGAGATGGCGCTCGAGGTCGTCGGCGAGCTCCGCCACCGAGCGATAGCGCCTCGCCGGGTCGGTCTGGAGCGCCTTGACCACCACCGTGTCGAGATCGCCACGGAGCTGGCGGGCGAGCTGCCGTGCGGACAGTCCGCGGAGCTCGGCGAGGTCCCCAGCGTTCGTCTCCGCCTCCGCGAGCCCGAGACCCCTGCCGGCGCCTGGTCCCGTCGCGGAGCGGGCGACGGTGCTCGGCCGGCTCGGCGGCCTCTCGGTCAGCTCGCGCTCCACCGCCACCGGCCCGAGACCCTGGAGCCGCCGGGGCCGCCGTCCCGTGAGCAGCTCGAAGAGCACCACCCCGAGCGAGTAGAGGTCGCTGGCTGTGGTCACGGCGCCGCCAAGGATCTGCTCGGGGCTCGCGTAGTCGGGCGTCAGCAGACGCTCCTGGGGCAGCGTCGGATCCGCCCGGAGCCGGCCGTCGAGACCACCCGCTGGTTCCGGGTCGAGGATCTTGGCGATGCCGAAGTCGAGGAGCTTGGGGCCGCTCTCGGCGTGAACCAGGATGTTGGCGGGCTTGAGGTCACGGTGCACCACCAGATTCCGGTGCGCGTGCTCGACGGCACCCAGGACCTGGAGGAAGAGCTCGAGCCGCGGGTGGATCCCGAGCTTTCGACGGTCGCAGTAGGCGAGAAGCTCCTCGCCGTCGACATACTCCATGACCAGGAAGGGCTGACCTCCCTCGGTCGACCCGCCGTCGAGAAGACGCGCGATGTGGGGGTGCTCGAGCCCGGCGAGGATCTGTCGCTCGGTCCGGAAGCGCTCGACCCAGCCCCGCGCCTCGCCACCGCTCCCGACCAGCTTGAGCGCCACCCGCTGCTCGAACTCGTCGTCGTCGCGGTGCGCCAGCCAGACCGTCCCCATGCCGCCCTCGCCCAGCCGCCGCTCGAGACGATAGGCGCCGACGGTGTCACCGGGACCCAGGCCGTCGCCACCGCGCGCTCCCACCAGGCCGAGCCCGCTCGAGCTCCCAGCTCCCGGACGCTCCTCCCCCGCCAGGAAGACCTCCTCCTGCGAGCGCTGGACGATCCTCTCGAGACGCTCCGACGGCTCGTCGTAGCCTAGAAGCGCCTCGACTTCCCTGCGGAGCTCGGGGTCGCGGGCGCCCTGCGCTTCGAGCCAAGCGACCCGCTCGGCAGGGTCGAGAGCCGAGCACTCGTCGAAGAGAGCCTCGATCTCGCGCCAGCGGTTCGGATTCATCGCGAAGGCCCGTCGGTCAAGCGCCGGGCTCCTCGAGCCTCCGCTGAAGCCAGGCCCGCGCCAGCCGCAGCTCGCGATGGACGGTGGCCTCGGAGACGCCGACGGTCTCCGCCATCTCGCTGTAGGAAAGACCGCCGAACAGCTGGAGCTCGAGCAGTCGGGCGCGGCGCGGGTCGAACGTTGCGAGGGCTTTGAGGGCGTCATCGAGGGCCAGGATCTCGATGGGATCCTCACCGCCCGAGCGCCGGTCCGCCTCGGTGAGCGAGACGCGCAGCTGGTCGCCCCCGCGCTTCAAGCGATCCTTGCCGCGCGCGTGGTCGATCATGATCTGCCGCATCACCCGCGCCGCCAACGCCATGAAGTGCGCCCGGCTCTCCACCCGGAGGTCACCGCCGGCGAGGCGTAGATAGACCTCGTGGACCAGCGCGGTGCTTTGCAGCGTGTGTCCCGACGCCTCCCGCCGCATCATCCGCCCCGCCATCCGCCGCAGCTCGGGATAGAGCAGCGCGGTCAGCTCTTCGAGGTCCACCGCTGGGTCTCCGGCCCGCAGCCGGTCGGTGATCGGGGTGTCGGAAGAGTCCATGGTGAGGCGCTCGTAGGCGAGCAGTCTACTCCAGCCCGAGCCCTTGACCCGGGAGCCTGTAAGACCCTCTGCCGAGCCGAGATCCGCGCCGCCCGTTGACTGCAGCCCCTTGGCGTCATAGCCTGTTCGCAACAGATAAAAGTCGAGCGATTGGAGTCTCCCGGGGCGGTCCCCCAGGGAGGCGCGCGGCCTCCTGTGCGACGACCCGGGGAGACTCGAAGGCGCTTCGGCAAGGAGGGCGGAGCGATGAGCGAGTGGCATCCGGTGGTAGCGGAACTGGTCGCGTTGATCGAGAAGAACGGCTGGCAGGAGGACTTCCAAAAGACCATCGACAGGGCGCAGACCTACCACATCCCGCAACTCCGAGACATCAAGAACCTCGAGAACTACCTCGTCTGGATCAACGGCTTCCTGAGCTGGGTGCCGACCGAGAACCGCCAGGGGGTCGAGGTCTACGACCACCTGTGCAAGTTCTACTTCATCCTCGACCAGCGCCCGGTCCTGGGGCTGCAGAACCGCGTCATCCCCCACGACGAGGCCCCACCGCTGACCGAGCTGTCCGCCTGGATGGTGCGCTACGCCGACGCCCTCGGCGCCTTCCTCGACACCCCCGAGTCGCTCACTCCCGAATCTCTCCAGACCTTCTACGACTCCCCCAACTACAACATGGACGACTACATCTGCCCGCACGGCGGCTGGAAGACGTTCAACCAGTGGTTCGCCCGCAACTTCAAGCCCGGCTATCGCCCGGTGGCAGCGGTGTGCGACCACCGGGTCGTGGTCTCCCCCGCCGACTCGACCTTCGCGGGCCAGTGGGAAATTCGCAGCGACTCCCACGTGACGGTCAAGAACCTGCACTGGAAGATCGAGGAGCTGATGCAGGGGAGCCCTTATCGCCACCGATTCGTCAACGGCAACTTCATGCACGCCTTCCTGGGCCCCAACGACTACCACCGCCAGCACGCGCCCGTGGCGGGCAGGGTGGTCGAGGCGCGGGTGATCCCCGGCCAGGTCTATCTCGAGGTCGTCGCCGAACCCGTCGCCGGGGACACCGAAGGTCACCACCGCCTGAAGCCGCTCCGCAAGTTCGACGCCCCCGACAACGCCGGCTACCAGTTCGCCCAGGCCCGCGGCCTCGTGGTGATCGATTCCCCCATCGGTCTCGTCGCCGTGCTACCCATCGGCATGTGCCAGGTCTCCTCGGTGATCCTCACCGCGGAGGAAGGCGTGACGCTGCGCAAGGGCGAAGAGATCTCTTACTTCCAGTTCGGCGGCTCCGACATCATCGTCCTCTTCGAAGCCGCCACCAACATCAGCTTCACGGCCCAGCCCAACGTCCACTACAAGATGGGCACCCGCATCGCGGAAGCGTTTCCGGTGGTGTGAGGGGGGACCGGGAGGTCCAAGAGCCCTCTCGTTCCCACGCTCCAGCGTGGGAA
>JAGQSE010000491.1 GCA_020439725.1 Acidobacteriota bacterium | reverse complement strand
GACGCAGACCTGGGTCGGAGCCTCGGTCACGGAGCGATCGAGTTGCCACTGACCGCTTCCCGGATCGACCGGGACCCGGCCGAGCAGGGTGCCCGTGCAGCGGCCGTCGGCCATCGCGCCGGTGAAGATCGCCACCGAAGGCGTCGTGTCACCGGCCGGACGGGGGCTGGCGACGCCGGCGACGTGGAGCCTCGCTCCGTCGGCAGCGGGTTCCGCGGTCAAGGTCTTGACCTTGACCACGTCGCTACCGCCCGAGCTGCCGTCGTCGGTGACCCGCAGGATGTTCCACAGACCTGCCTCGAGGAAGGGCTGTCGCCGGTCGAGGAAGAGGTAGTCACCGGGTGCCTGGATGTCCGAACCGGCGCCACCGACGAAGTAGTAGTTGACCGCCATGCCGGGTACCAGGACGTCGCTGACCAGCTCCTCGGACCCGGCCATCCCGGGCTCGAGGTACCAGCGGTGTCCCTCGAGCGTCGGTACGTGGGTCTGGTGGCCCCAGGGCTGGGCGATGCGATAGACCAGCGGCGTGCCGGCGGGCACCGTCACGACGTTGCGAGGATCCCCCCACAGGCTCGACCGGAAGACCTCCGAGGGGTCCGCGACCATGCCGCGGACCGCCAGGGGCTCGGCGGCGTAGCTGATGCCGGTGAAGCCCTCGACGGCCACCGGGTAGGGCATCGCGCTTTGCCCGATGCGCCGGTCCTCGTCGTTGAACAGTGCGACGAACTCGCGGGTCACGCCGTCGACGCCGACGATGTCCGCCTGGATGCCGAGGCCACCCTGGGGCAGCTCTTCGTCCTTGCCCGGGCGTAGGAAGGTCGTACCCTCGGGCTCGATGACGGCGGCGGCGAAGGCGCCGCGCTGGACCGAGTCGATGTCGCCGAGATTCATGCCCAGCACGACCCCGAGCTCCTCGTCGGCGTAGTAGCGATAGACCTTGCCGCGGTTTGCCGGGATGGTCGAGTCGTAGTTGTAGCCGATGGCGGCGCCGTAGGAGCCCTGGGGATCGAAGACCACCTCGCCCAGGTTGAGCGAGGAGCGTCGATTCCGCAGGTTGCGTAGCCGTACCTCGAGGCACTCGCCGGCGTTGGCGCGCATCACCAGCGGGGTCCGCGCCTGCGAGCTGGGCTTGAAGGCTTCGCGGTAGACGACACCGGTGAAGTCCGGCGCCAGCTCCTCGTTGTAGATGATCTCCGCGTTGTCGACCACCACCGAGTAGACGCGGGTCGGCGCGCCGGCGGGGCAGGGATCGCCGTTCGAGGGCGCCGGCGGCGGCGCTTCGCCGGTGAACGACAGCCGCGGGAAGCCCTCGCCGCTCGGCACCGGGCGCCCCGGTAGCGGCTGGAGATCCGCCTGAGCGGTGTCGTGGACCCGCAGGATGCCCCAGGCGCCGGACTCGAAGTCCTTGCCCAGGGTCGAGTAGAAGAGGTAGTCGCCGGGATAGCCGCCGGTGCCGCCGGCACCGCCCTCGAGGGAAGCCGCGAAGCGTTCCGAGATCCCGAGGAAGGTGGTGTCGCGGAGATCGCTCTTGCCGTTCTGCCGCTCCTGGTTGAAGCGATGACCGGTGATACGGAAGCCGCCGACCCGCTCGACCAGACCCATGCCGCGGACCACCAAGGGGTCGCCGACATAGGCCCGGACCACCTGGGTGTGGGGGTCGCCGTGGGTCACCGACGAGAAGCGGTAGGCAGCGTCACCCTCGCGCAGGCGCCAGGGCTCGGCGCGCAGGTTGATGGTGCCGCCGCCGCGGGCGAAGCGACCCTCGACCACGTTGTTGTTCTGCAGGTGCAGGACGAATTCGCGGAAGGAGCCGTCGACTCCAGCGGCCACGGGGTTGCCCCCGGCGGCCGGGTCGACATGGATGTCGACCAGCGTGCCCGCGCGCACCTCGGCGCCGGTCGCCGGGTCATGGTAGGTGGATCCCTTGGGCTCGACGATGTGGGTGCCGAAGAGCCCGTGATCCCAGTCCTTGAACTCGACGTGCTGGTGGTAGAAGACCGTGCCGAAGTCGACGTCGGAGTACCAGTTGTAGCGCACGAACTCGACGCCGACGGCCTCGCCGGCGCGGTGATCGTGGTCGAGAGGCCGATCGAGGGTGATCGACGTCGGCGTCATGGCGGCGACCTTGCGCACCTCGGTGCAGGGCAAGGGTTGGCCCTGGGGGCTGGTGCCGCAGGTACCCTCGCCGAGACCGACGCCGATCCAGATCCCCGGTCTGAGCCGGTCCGTCTGGTTGACGGTCAGCGTCGTCTCTCCGGTCGCGGCGGCGGTGATCAGGTTCCGCCCCTCGCTCGCGATGGGCCGGACCGATTGCTCGTAGGAGAAGCCGGTGATCACGCCGTCGGAGGCCTGCGGATCGAACTGCACGAAGTGGCTGTGCAGGTTGACCTTGGAGAAGTTCTTGTTGGTCGGGCCGTCGGGGATCTTGTTGGTCAGCACGAGCTCGACACAATCGCCGACGTTCGAGCGGATGGTCAGCGGCTCCGCCGGCTTGGTGCCCCGCCGCACCGCGGCCTCGTCCTCGTTGAGCACGTAGATCTGGCCGTTGGGATCCCTGCGGTCGGGGGTCACCTGGAGGGGCAGCAGGATGGCGGAGAGCGGGTAGTAGCGCTGGACCGCCGAAGGTCCGACGTCGACGCCACCGGCGCCACCCGATGGGCACAGGCCGTCGAGGCGGCTCTCGTTCATCTCCTGGCCGAGCCACGGTGCCCCGGTGTGCTGGGCGGTGAAGGGGGGCCGGTGGGCCGCGTGGGGTCTGAACAGCGGCCAGGTGTAGCGGCCGTTCTTCGGGTTGAAGAGGACTTCCGGCCGCTCGCCGGGGCTCGCCGAGACATAGCCGGCGAAGGCGGTGGTCTCCTCCGGCTCGCCCCACACCTTGAGGTCGCCGCCGGAGCCGGTCACGGTCCAGTTCCACACCGTCGCGTCACCGCTGTCGAGGGGCACGCCGGCGGGGGGCAGCATCTCCTCGACCCACTCGCGGACGTTCTTTTCGGTGTCGGTGGTCGGCCCGGCGCTCAGGATGCGCCCGTGGTCGACCTCGAGACCCAGGAGGTCGCCGGCCGAGACGGCTTCCTCCGGCGGCGTGGTCTGCTGCAACGGACTCTGGGACTGGAAGAGCTCGGGGACCACCGCCAGCGGGTGGCCGTAGGGGTTGGTCTCGGCGGTCTGGACGGTGCCCAGGACGCGCCAGAAGGACCACATGCCGGCGATGTAGTGGTGTCCGATGTGGCAGTGGAAGAGGAAGTCGCCCACCGCCTGCTGACAGCCGCCGGCACCGCACTCGTGCTCGAGGTTGTAGCTGGTGCCGGGACCGATGCTCTGCGAGTCGAGGTGGATCGAGGCGACCTTGGGATCCGGGACCTTAGTCAGCCCCTTCCAGAAATCGTTGTTGGCATCCGCGTTGGGGTTACGCCGCCAGCGGTCGGCACCACCGTGGAGGTGATGAACGTGGAAGACCTCGCTGCCACCGTGGAGCAACCGCGTCTTGACGCCCTCGCCGACGTAGGAGCGTGGGATCGGGGTCGGCGGATCGCCGAAGGGATAGGAGGCGTACCCCAGGCTCTTGCCATGACCGGCGGCCGCCCCGTTGACGTCCTTGTCCATCTCCACCCGGCGGCGGAAGGGCTCGCTACGGTAGTTGAGGGCCCGGGCGGCGGGACGGTAGACCCCGGCGACCTCGTCGACCAGCGGCACCTTCTTGCCGTCCTGGTCGCGGATGTCGGTGAAGGCCTCGTTGCCGATC
>JAGQSE010000490.1 GCA_020439725.1 Acidobacteriota bacterium | reverse complement strand
AGACGAAGACGGCGACGAGAAGGACCAGGAGGACGATCCACCAGACGTGGCGGCGCCAGCCGCGGCGCCGGCCGCCGGCGAGGACGGCCTGGAGGTCCTGGGGATTCTGGAGATCAGGTTCGGCCATGGTCGGAAGCTCCGGGTTCGTTGACGGAGGAAGCGGATCGGGAGGTCGGTGGAACGCCGGTCTCGTTCGTCCAGCCGCCACCGAGAGCGCGGTAGAGCTGGATCAACGAGCCGGCCAGGTCGCCGCGGGCGCTCGCCTCCTGCTCCTCGAGGGAGAGGAGGGTGCGTTGGGTGTCGAGAAGCACGAGGAGATCGATCAGACCCGCCGAGTACCGGTTTTCGGCCAGCGAGGTCGCCTCGCGGGCGGCGTCGAGGGCCCTCGACAGACCGTCGAGACGCTCCTGGTTGCGGCGCAGACCGGCGAGCGCGTCCTCGACCTCACCCAGGGCGGTGAGGATGGCCGAGCGGTAGCGCGACTCCGCCTGGCGTTCGAGGGCCTGTTGCACCTCGATGGAGCGGCGGATGCGTCCCGACTGGAAGATCGGCGCGGTGAGGCCGCCCAGGAGGCTCGAGACCAGCGAGTCGCGGTCGAGGAGCCCCGACGGATCGAGGGCGTCGACGCCGATCGAGGCCGAGAGCCGCAGGCTGGGATAGCGCTGGGCTTCGGCCTGGCCGACTCGGGCCGTGGCCGCCGCCAGGTCGCGCTCGGCGGCGCGGAGATCCGGCCGGTCCGTGAGGGTGTCGGCGGGGATGCCGACGGCGATCCGGTCGGGGACCTGCGGGATGCCCGAGCCCGCGGCCAGGAGCTCGTCGAGCTCACCGGGGGTCCGGCCTGCGAGGATCGCCAGCCGGTGCCGAGCGGTGGCGGCGGCGAGCTCGAGGGGCGGGATCGAGGCACGGGTCTGCTCGAGGCTGCTCCTCGCCTGGGCGGTGTCGAGGGAGGTGGCGAGCCCCGCCTGCTCGCGCCAGCCGGTGAGCTCGAGGGTCTGCTCGCGGGTGTCGACGCTTCTGCGGACGAGCTCGAGGCGCGCCTCGGCGGTGCGAAGGTCGAGATAGGTGCCAGCCACCTGCGCGGCGAGGGAGACCTGGGCGCCGTGGAAGTCGGCCTCGGTGGCGGCGAGATCGGCTCCGGCGGCCTCGAGGGCGCGACGTTGGCCCCCGAAAAGGTCGACCTCCCAGCTGGCGTCGACCCCGGCGGAGTAGCTCTCACGGTGGCTGTCACCGGCGGCGCTCGAGGCGGTGTCGGTGCGGCTCGCCTGGAGGCTGGTGGCGACGGCGGGGCCGAGCTCGGCCTTGGCGGCGCCGCGCCGGGCGCGGGCCTCGTCGATGCGGGCCAGCGCGGCACGCAGGTCGAGGTTGGCCGCGAGGGCCTTCGCAACCAGGCGATCGAGGGCCGGGTCACCGAGGCCCTGCCACCAGGCGGCGAGGTCGGTCGGCCCGGCGACCAGGCCCCGATCCAGCTCGGCGGTGAAGGCGGCCGGCATGGCCGTCTCCGGAGCCGCGTAGTCGGGACCGACCGCCGTGCAGGCGGCGAGGAGGAGGATCGAGGCGATCGACGGGATGCGCCACATGCTCTTCACCTTGTTTTCTGACACCGTGTCAAAATCAGGTCGGACAATAACACGCCCTGACCCTTCGCAAATGGCGCCGGACAAAAAGGACGGATTTCCCGCCCCGCGTCCCCGCTCAGCTCTCGGCGACGAAGAGATAACGTTCCACCTCCGGAAGCCAGGCCCGCAGGCCCTCGATCGGATTCTCCGGCCCGGCCCGGTCGCGGCCCAGGACCTCG
>JAGQSE010000489.1 GCA_020439725.1 Acidobacteriota bacterium | reverse complement strand
TCGAGGATCTCGGCGCAGCGGTCCACGGCCTCCCGATACACCGGCTCGGCGTGGTAGAGGGCGGCGCCCATGGCAGCCCGCTGGGCCCCCTGGCCGGGGATCAGGAAGGCCACCGGCGGTCGTTCGCGGCGCGTTCCGTGAACCGTCCCCGGGGCATCGAGGGGAGCCGTGGCTTCGAGGGCGGCGACGGCCTCCTCGCTGCTCCGCGCCAGGACCGTCCCACGGTGGCTCAGGGGGCGGCGGCCGACCTGGAGCGTGTAGGCGACATCCGCCAACGCCGTTTCAGGATGGCTCCGGAGGTGCTCGGCGAGGTCGCGGGCGCGCTCGGCGAGGGCTGCCGGCGAGGCCGCCGACAAGGGCAGCAGCTGCCACGGCCGCGACGGTCCCGAAGGAGCCCTGGGAGGCGCCTCCTCGAGGATCACGTGGGCGTTGGTGCCGCCCACCCCGAAGGAGCTCACCCCGGCCCGTCGCGGCGCCGAGGACCGCGGCCACGGCCGCAGCTCGGTGTTGACCGAGAAGCACGTCGACCCGAAGTCGATGGCGGGGTTCGGGTGGGGACAGTGGAGGCTCGGGGGCAGCTCGCCGTGCTCGAGGGCGAGCACGGTCTTGATCATCCCGGCGACCCCGGCGGCGGCGTCGAGGTGACCGATGTTGCTCTTGACCGAGCCCAGCGCGCAGAAGCCCCGCCGGTCGGTGCGCGCGCGGAAGACCTGGTCGAGCGCTTCGACCTCGATGGGATCGCCGAGGGCGGTGCCCGTGCCGTGGGCCTCGATGTAGCCGATGGTCTCGGGGTCCACCTGGGCCAGGGCCTGGGCGGCCGCGACCACCTCGGCCTGGCTTTCGACGCTCGGCGCCGTGTAGCCGGCCTTGAGGGCGCCGTCGTTGTTGATCGCGGTGCCGAGCACGACGGCGTGGATCACGTCGCCGTCCGCCAGCGCGTCGTCGAGACGCTTGAGCACCACCAGGCCGACGCCGCTGCCGCCGACGGTGCCCCGGGCCTCGGCGTCGAAGGCGCGGCACAGCCCGTCGGGCGAGAAGATCCCACCCTCCTCGTAGAGATAGCCCAGGCGTTGCGGGACCTGGATCGAGACGCCGCCGGCGAGGGCGACGTCGCACTCGAAGGAGAGCAGAGCCTGGGCGGCCAGGTGGGTGGCGACCAGCGAGGTCGAGCAGGCGGTCTGCACGGTCAGGCTCGGGCCCCGCAGATCGAGCAGGTAGGACAGCCGGGTCGCCAGGAAGTCCTTGTCGTTGAGGATGCGGGTGGCGAGCCAGCCGGCGTCCTCGAGGACCTCCGGCCGCGTCGCCAGGTGGCCCAGGAGATAGCCGTTGAGAAAGCTGCCGGCGAAGACGCCGACGGTGCCGTCGATCTGGGCCGGATCGATCCCGGCGTGCTCGAGGGCCGCCCAGCCACACTCGAAGAAGTGCCGGTGCTGCGGATCGAGGAGCCGGGCCTCCCGCGGCGTGAAGCCGAACAGGGCGGCATCGAAGCGGTCGACGTCGTCGAGCACCGCGCCGGCACGAACATAGTGCGGCGAGGCGGCGGCCCGCGGGTCGGCACCGGCGGCGAGGACCTCGTCCTCGCTGAAGGTGGAGATCGAGCAGATCCCCTGGCGCAGGTTCTGCCAGAAGGCTTCGGCGTCTCGGGCACCCGGGAAACGACCGGCATAGCCGACCACCGCCAGGGCGTGGTCCCGCTCGGCCTCGGCCTCGGCCCGCTCGCCGTCGTGGCGGCGATCGTCCTGCCCGCCGGTGCTCATCGTCTCCCCCTCGGTCGTTGGCGCCGCCGGTCGAGGGCCTGGCGCTTCTTCTCCATCCGGTCGTCCACCCGCTCGAACCCCTTGTCGCCCTCCGCGGTGCCCTGGCGCTCGCGCAGGAAGCGGTCGAGGGAGCCGACCGTCGGATACCGGAAGAGGTCCACCAGCGCCACCTCGTAACCCAGCTGCTGCTGGATCCGGCTACGTAGCTGGACCAGCAGCAGCGAGGTGCCTCCGAGCTCGAAGAAGTTCTCGTCGAGACCGATGCGCTCCGCTCCCAGCACCTCCTGCCAGACCTTCGCCATCGCCCGCTCGCTGTCGAGCTGCGGCGCCACGTAGCGCTGGCCCCGAGGGGCCGCGGCGTCGCGCGGCGAGGGCAGCGCGCGACGGTCGATCTTGCCGTTGGGAGTGCGCGGCAGCTCGTCGAGGAGGACGAAGTGGGAAGGCACCATCGCCGCGGCGAGGCGTTCCGCCAGGTAGCCGCGCAGAGCGGTGGCGGTGACCGGCCGGCGCCGGGTAGAGAGCGGTGCCGGCGGCGGTGCCGGGGGCAGCCCCGGCCGGCGGGCGTAGAGCATCTTGACCAAGACCTCGGAGCCGTCGCGGGCCCGGGTGTCGAAGAAGTCCTCGACCCGGACCTCGAAGCCCCGCTCCCCGAGCAGGGCCACGATGAGCTCGAGGTTCTCGCGCGTGTCGACCTCCGCCACCACCTGGTCGACGCGGGGCCAGTGGTCGTCGCGCAGTCCCCGGAGCACGTCGAGCTCAGCGCGCTCGACGTCGATCTTGAGCAGGTCGATGCGCTCGACCCCGAGCTCGTCGATGACCGCCGACAGCGTCGTCAGCCGGCAGCTGAACTCCTCGCTCTCGAGCTCGACGTCGAGGAAGCGGTCGAGCTCCTCCTGGGCCACCGCCGCCCCGGATCCCGCGTCCTCGAGACCGCTCTCGATGATGGCGCGGGCGGACAGGCGGTCGGTTTCGGGGTCGGCGTAGCGACCCGAAAGACCCGACATCTGCGGATAGAAGGTGAAGGTCACCTCCCCCGCGCGTTCCCCGACGCCGGCCTTGACGGCACGGCCGTTGGGTACCCAGGCCTCGAGGTTCCGTTCGAGCGCCGCGAAGGTCGGCGGCAACGGCTCGAAACAGACCACCCGGGCGTCGGGTCGCCGGTCGACGACCTGCAGGGTGAAAAGACCGATGTTGGCGCCGACGTCGAAGACGCAGGGATCCTCGGGCAGCTCGAGGCCGAACTTCCAGTACCAGTCGTCCTCGAAGAGCTCGCGGACAGCGACGCTGGTCTGGAACGCGCCCAGGTGTGCGATGCGGCGTCCGTCGGGCAGCCGGAAGGTGTCCTCCGGACCGTCGTCCCGCGCCCAGCGCTCGGGTACCACGTAGGCCGCCAGCGCCGGAGCGCCGCTGTCCTCGCGGTGCAGCACCACGACGGCTTCGGCGACGCCGGGCAGCTGGCGCAGCAGGGCTTCGACCTCCCCGGGCTCGATGCGGTGGCCCGCGATCTTGACCTGGTGGTCGAGACGGCCCAGGAAGCCGAGGCGCCCCGACGGATCGAGCCGGACGCGGTCCCCGGTGCGGTACAGACGGGCGCCGGGCTCGCCGCTGAAGGGGTCCGGGACGAATTTCTCGGCGGTCAGGCCGGGCCGGCCGAGGTAGCCGCGGGTGACCCCGTCGCCGCCGATCCACAGCTCGCCCGGCACGCCGATCGGCTGCGGCTGCATTGCCGCGTCGAGGATGTAGACCTGGGTGTTGGCGATCGGCGTGCCGATCCCGACCACGCCGGCCGCGCCGGTGGCGGTGCCGGTGGTCGACCAGATCGTGGTCTCGGTCGGCCCGTACATGTTCTCGACATGCGCCTTGGTCAGCGCGGCGATGTCGTTCACCAGCGACCCGGGCAGCGCCTCACCGCCGAGGCAGATGTGCTTGACCTGCGCGAGCGCCGCCCCCGCCTCGTCGTTCATCACCAGCATCC
>JAGQSE010000488.1 GCA_020439725.1 Acidobacteriota bacterium | reverse complement strand
TGATCCGCGAGATGCGCTGCTTCCGCCTTCTCTTTCTCGCCGTCCGCGGCGGGCGGGGTGCCGGCGGTCTGGCGTTGCACCATCCTCGGCGCCGCGAGCAGGCCCCCCGGCGGGAGCCGGCAGCGTCCGACGACCGCGTCCGCGGCCCGGTCTGCATCGGCTTCGAGGGCACGAGTCTCCGAGGTCGTGGCAGATCCATGCGAACTGGGAGCACGCCTGGCCGGGCTCTGCTGAACGACATGGGCGAGCTCGTGGGAAAGCAGGCGCAGGCCATCGGGGCTTTGCGGGCGATACCGGTCACGGCCGAAGACGATGTCCGCCCCCAGGGTGTAGGCCGACGCACCCTGAGCCTTCGCCGCACGCGCCGCGCCCTCGTCGTGATGCACCCGCACTCGACTGAAGTCGTGCCCGAGGCGCGGCTCGAGGGTCGCACGGAGCTGGAGGTCGAGGGGGCGGCCTTTAGAGAGCGACGGTGCCAGCATGTCACCACCGATCGAAGACGTTTCGCGACTCGGGCTCGAAAGTGTCGCTCGCATGGTGACTCCAGCTCTTCGCGAAATGCTCGTCAGTGAGCCGCGACGAATCCGACCCTACCGCCGCATCGCGAGGACCGTAGCCGTCAACGTCCCCGAGGACAGCGTACTGGTGGCCCCGAGAGCATCGCCGGCTTCGAAGAGCTGTGTCCAGGCCGGGGCCGGGTCGCTCGACGAAAGGGCTACGGGAGTCGACGCCTGACCCGTGGCCTCGGCCAGACGATGGGCCAGAGAGGCCAGCAGGCGCGCTTGTTCCTGGTGCGGAAGCTGCGCTACCAGCCGCTCGACTTGTTCGAAGGTGCTGTCGCCCATTGTCTCGGCTCCTCTCGAAGAGACACTACAGCATTGCTGAGATCTGGTCTTCTGAGCTCTCGACATAGCAAGCGCCAAGCCTGCTCCTCTGGCTGTTGCAGGGAACCCGAGGTATCGAATCTCCATCAAAATCCGGCATCTCCTGCCGGATTTTCATGGAGATTGCGTGATTCGATCCCGATTCTGCCGCTGGCGCGAGCCCGGCGGGAATTGCGTCACGCCTTGCTCGAGTCGCCTTCCCCGCCCTTCGCTTTCTCATCGCCCGAGCCTGAGTCCGAATCGGGATCGCCGGGGCTCTCCTGGAGGATCAGGCGAGCGCTCCGCTGGTAGGTGAGGTAGGCGCGGGTCCATTCGAAGAGGACCACAAAGCGGTTCCTGAACCCGATCAGGAAGAAGATGTGAACCAGGAGCCACGAGAGCCATGCGAGATAGCCGCTGAGCTTGAGCTTGCCGAGGACGGCGACGGCAGAGCGGCGGCCGAGAGTGGCCATCGAGCCCTTGTCCTGGTACTCGAAGGGGGTCGAGGGCTTGCCGTCCAAGGCGCGAAGGATGTTGTGGGCGGCGTGCTCGCCTTCCTGGATCGCGGCCGGCGCGACCCCGGGGACCGGCTTGCCATCGATCTTGAGCGAAATCAGGTCGCCGACCACGAAGACCTCCGGGTGGTCGGGAAGGCTCAGGTCGGGACGTACCAGGACCCGGCCCGCACGGTCGAGCTCGGCGCCGAGGCAGCGGCCCAGCGGCGAGGCCGCGACGCCGGCGGCCCAAACGACGGTGTGCGCGGCGATGCGCTCGTCACCGACCTGGACGCCATCGCCGTCGATCTGGGTCACCTTGCTGCCGGTCCGCACCTCGACCCCGAGCTTCTCGAGCTGCTGCTGCGCCTTCGCCGACAGCTCCGGCGGATACGGCGGTAGCACGCGGTCGGCACCCTCGAGGAGCAGGATCCGCGCCTCGCTGGGGTTGAAATGACGAAAATCCCGGACCAGCGTGTGGCGGGCGATCTCGGACAGCGCACCGGCGAGCTCGGCGCCGGTGGGGCCGGCACCGATGACCACGAAGGTGAGGTAAGCCTGGCGCTCCTCGTCGCTGGTCGCGGTCTCGGCACGCTCGAAGGCGAGGAGCACCCGGCGCCGGATCTCGAGGGCGTCCTCGATGGTCTTGAGCCCCGGCGCGTAGCGGCTCCACTGGTCGTTGCCGAAGTAGGAGTGCGTCGCCCCGGTGGCCACCAGCAGGTAGTCGTAAACCAGCGGCTCGCCGCGATCGAGGATCACCCGCCGGCCCGCGACGTCGATGTCCTTGGCCTCGGCGAGGAGCACCTCGACGTTGGGCTGCTTGCGCAGGATTTTGCGGATCGGCTGGGCGATGTCGATGGCGGAGAGACCGGCGGTGGCGACCTGGTAGAGCAAAGGCTGGAAGAGGTGATGGTTGCGCCGGTCGACCAGGGTGACGCGGGCGCGCGCAGGCTTGAGCGCCCGGGCAGCGTACAGACCTGCGAAGCCACCGCCGAGGAGGACGACGTGAGGAAGCTCTGACTCGTTCATGGATCGGGTCTCGAGCCCGCCGGAACGCTCAGGAACCCTGCGGCAGAGCGTATCGAGGGGCGTGAGGTGGAGAGATGCTAGAGGCCGCTCACAGGGGTGCGACCTCGGCGTCGACCGCGGATTCGCCCTCGGAGCGGGCGATGATGGCGGCGCCACAGGAGTCACTGAAGACGTTGACCGCGGTGCGGAACATGTCGAGAGGTCGGTCGATGCCGAGCATGGCGCCGACGATGAGCTCGACGTTGGGTCCTCGAAGATCCACCGCTTCGAGCACCAGGAAGATGATCACCAACCCGGCGGAGGGCACCGCGGCGGCACCGATCGACGCCAGGAGCGCCGTGACCACCACCGTCACCTGCTGCAGGACCGACAGGTGGATACCCATGGCCTGGGCGATGAACAGGACGCCGGCGCATTCGTAGAGCGCGGTGCCGTCCA
>JAGQSE010000487.1 GCA_020439725.1 Acidobacteriota bacterium | reverse complement strand
GGTGAGTCCCTGGGCGCCGGTGGCGCCTTCCAGGCCGCCGCGCTGGTGGCCGCCCTGCTGGCGGGCCGGGTGCCGGCGCTTCCCGGTCTCGACGGCGCGGCGCCGGCCGTCGACCTCGACACCGGCGGCCGCCGCGGTCAGCTGCGGCGCGGGCTGGTGACCGGGCTCGGTCTCGACGGCAACGCCTGCGCGCTGGCCCTCGAGACGCCGGCCACGAGCTGACGCAGGGTCTCTCATCTGTTCTCTCATGCCTCGGATCGCAGGCGATCGAAGGAGGATCCCTTGAGCACTTCCACCGCCCCCCAGGTTCCCGGCACCGTCGATGTGATCATCCTCGGTGGTGGCCTCGCCGGCCTGAGCCTCGCCCGCCAGCTGCTCCTGGCCGGCGGCAAACGAATCCTCCTCCTCGAGCACGAGGAGGTCCTGCCCGATCCGCGGCAGAAGGTCGGCGAGTCCCTGGTCCAGGTCGGCGGCTACTACTTCTCACGGGTCCTCGACCTCGAGGACCACCTGCTTCACGAGCACTTCCTCAAGTACAACCTGCGCTTCTACTGGCCCGCGCCGGGTCGTCCCGGCACCGGGCTCGAGGACTACAGCCAGGCCTATGTGCGCAAGCTGTCGAACGTGACCTCGTACCAGCTCGACCGCAACCGGCTCGAAGAGGAGCTGTTGCGGCTCAACGGCGAGGATCCGGCCTTCGATCTGGTCCTGGGCGCCCGGCGCCTCGAGGTCGAGCTTGCCGACGCCGGCGCTCCCGGAGCCGATCATCGGGTGACCTTCGAAACCCACGGCCGGCGCCACGAGGTCGCCGCACGCTGGGTGGTCGACGCCACCGGTCGCGGCCGGGTCCTGGCTCGCCAACGGCAGATGACCGATCCGGGAACGATCCGTCACGGCACGTTCTTCTTCTGGGTCGACGGCCTGGTCGACGTCGAGCGGCTGACCGCGCTGTCGCGGCGCGACACCCGGCTGGCGGCGAGCCGGCGGCATACCGGCCACCTGCCCTACGTCCTCGCCACCAATCACTTCATGGGCGACGGCTTTTGGCTGTGGGTGATCCCGCTGCGCCACAAGACCAGCTTCGGCGTGGTCTTCGACCGCGCCACCTTCGACCACCGGCGGGTCGCCGGCCCCGAGGCGATGATCGACTGGATGTGCGAGGAGTTCCCGTTGTTCGAGCACGACCTCAGACAGCGCAAGGTGGTCGACTGGGGGGGCTTCAAGGACTTTTCCCACACCTGCGCCGCCACCATCGACCCGGCCCGCTGGGCCATCACCGGCGTCGCGGGCCGGTTTTCCGATCCGCTCTACAGCCCCGGCAGCGATCTCATCGCGCTCCACAACACCTTGATCACGGCAGCGATTCACGCCCCCGAGGCCGAGCTCGAGAGCCGTGCCGCCCTCTACGAGCGCCAGATGCAGGCGATCTTCGACGCCTACATCCCGAGCTACGCCGAGAGCTACGGCGTCCTCGGTGACCCGGAGGCGTTCTCGCTCAAGTACACCTGGGAGCTGGCGGTCTACTTCGCCTTCTATGTCTTCCCGACCTTGAGCGACCTGTGGACCGATCGGCGCTTCGCGCTGGCCCACCTGCGCAAGTTCTCCGAGCTGGGCCCCATCAACAAGGGCGTGCAGCGGATCCTCGCCGGGTTCCATCGCTGGAAGCGGGAGCACCCAGGGGCGGCGGACCCACCGGCGGAGCCGGTCTACTTCGACTTCCTGGCCCTCGAGCCGCTGGCGTGTGCAGAGACCGCCTTCTACGAGGTCGGCGTCAGCGTCGAGGAGGCCCGCCAGGTCCTGGCGAAGCAGCTCGACAGCCTGCGCGAGATGGCCCGCTTCATCGGCGCCCACGTCGCTTCGGTGGTGCTCGGCGAACCCGCAGCCGTCCACCACCGGGGCTTCGTCGAGTCCATCGATCCCCGCCGCCTGCGCTTCGAGCCCGAGGAGATGGCGCGGGCCTGGGCGGAGCGCGACGCGGCCGGCCATGACGCCGGCGAGCGCTACCCCTGGCGTCTCGACCCCTCGTTGATGGATGTCTTCCGCGCCCAGAGCTCGGCGGACGAGGAGCCGCAACCGGTCATGGCGACGGTGGGGGTTGCGTCATGAGCCGTCCGCCGGCAGCCGACCACGCGCCGGGCCTCGAGCGAGCCTTCAGCGGCTCCCCCACCGAGACCGCCTACCGCATCTCGAAGATCGAAGGCGAGGTCCCGGCCTTCGTCCGTGGCAGCTACTACGTCAACGGTCCCGCACGCTTCGAGCGGGGGGCGGTGCGCTATCGGCACTGGCTCGACGGCGACGGAATGGTGTGCGCGCTGCACTTCGGCGACGACGGCGTCGACTTCGCGTGCCGATTCGTCCGGAGCGCCAAGGCGACCGCCGAGGACGAGGCCGGCACCGCGCTCTTCCGCACCTTTGGCACCGCCTTCGACGGCGACCGTCTACAGCACGGCATCGGGCTCGCGTCGCCGGTCAACGTCAGCGTCTATCCTTTCGCCGGCCGGCTGCTGGCCTTTGGCGAGCAGGGCCTGCCGCTGGCCCTCGATCCCCTTACCCTCGAAACCCAGGGCGAGCACACCTTCGGCCGCCGGCTCAACACCGTCAGCCCCTTCGCCGCGCACCCCGCCTTCGATCCCGAGAGCGGCGAGATGTTCAACTTCGGGGTGTCCTTCTCGGCCCGCCAACCGTGCCTCCACCTCTACCGCTTCGCCGCCGACGGCGAGCTGCTCTATCGCCGACGGCTCTCCCTCGACGCCCCCTGCTCGGTCCACGACTTCGGGCTCAGCGAGCATCACGCGATCTTCCACCTGGGGCCCTACGTTCTCGACATGGAGCGGCTGGCGAGCCCGGCGAGCACGCTGATGGATTCCCTCGAGTGGCAGCCCGACCGCGGCACACGGCTCGTGATCGCTGACCGCGAGACCGGCGAGCTGACCGCCGAGGTGCAGCTCGACGCCCACTATTGTCTGCACCTGATCAACGCCTGGGAGGAGGGCTCGGCGCTCCACGTCGAGATCCTCGAGCTCGAGCGCCCGGTCTACGACCAGTACTGGCTGCCCGACCTGTTCACCGACGTACGCCACGCCCAGCCGGTGCGCTACACGATCGATCTGCCGAGTGGTCGCCTGGTCCAACGCCATGGCATGGACGAGCACCTGATGGTCGACTTCCCCGCCATCGACCCCCGGCGGGCGGGACGCTCCTACCCGTGGTTCTGGGTGTTGGGGATCTCGGCGACGGAGCAGCCCGGACGCAAGTTCTTCGACCGCGTGCTGCGCGGAGACTGGCGGAGCGGCGGCTACGCCGACGTCTACCAGGCGGAGACCGGGCGACTCTTGGGGGGCGAGCCGGTGTTCATCCCGGACCTGTCGCTGGCTCCCGAGGCCGGACGCGGCGTGGTGGTCTGCCAAGAGCACGATCCCGCGGCGGGCCGGAGCGCCTTCCTGGTCCTCGACGCCTTCGACCTGGCGAGCGGGCCCGTCGCCCGCCTGCCGCTCGAAAACCCGATCCACCTGGGCTTCCACACCACGTTTCACCCGACAGAGGTCCACCCGGCAGAGGTCCACCCGGACCGTAGCTGAGCCATCCGAGGCCTCCGGGGCGCCGCCGGCAAGGCCGGGGCCAGCTTCAGGAGCGCGGCGGCTTGCCGCCGGTGTCGCGACCGGTGGTGTTCTTGAAGGCGATGAAGGCGCGGACCTCGTCCTGCGCATCCTGGGGCAGCGAGTTGAACTGCCGCACGAACATCATGTCCTTGGGCGAGTAGACCTCGGCGTCGTCTTCCTGGAAGAACTCCGCGAGGCTGACGTCAAACTCGGCGAGGATGCGGAAGAGGGTGTCGAGGCTGACACGGTACTCACCCTTCTCCATCCGCGACAGATCCGACTGCTGGATCCCGATGCGCGCGGCAAGGGCGGTCTGGGTGAGCTTCCTCTCCTTGCGCAACTGCCGGATCTTGCGTCCGACCAGCTGCGCCTGGTGAGCTGTCTTGGCGTTTCCGGGGGAATTGGGCAAGGACTCTGATGCTCCCAAGCGGGTCCGTGCGAGGCTGCCGAATGCTAGAACAGCATGCCGAGCGAGTCAATTCCACCAGGAGGGCCGTGGAGCCGCCGGCTCCGCCCCGCCCCGCGGCACCTCAGCGCGCGTCGGCAGGCTTGGGCCGGTAGTCGTAACGGGCCAACAGATCGCGGACCTCGGAGCGGCTCGCGAGGTCGTCGCGGCCCGGCCAGAGGGCGGCCCAGCGGACGCATCGCGCCATGTCCGAGCGCAGGGCCCGCGGCACCTTGCCCGCCGGGTCGAACGCCGTTTCGAGCTCCTCGCACAATGGGCTCCAGGCGCCGAAGTCCGCCTCGCCGATCTCGTCGTGGCCGCGCAGCTCGGCGCCGCGGAGCAGGTCCCACGAGGTCGTCACGGCATCTCCCACCGGCCGGAAACGGGCCTCCTTGAGGTCGTAGCGCACCACCCAGCCGGAGCCCTCCCCAATCTCTAGAACCCATTCATGGGGCTGGACGCGGGCACGATGCCGCAGATTCCTGCCCGACCGTTCGTGACGCTCCTGGAGCGCCCGGACGACATGACGGCCGGGAGCGAGGGTCCGCTGGAAGGTCACCGGCTCACCCCCGAGGGGCCCCGCGGGCGGCACCCAGGCGAGCAGCGAACCGTCGAGGTAGAGATAGAGGTCCCAGCTCTCCTCGTCCTCGCCCGCGACGGGGCGGTAACCGATCTCGAACCGCACCTGGGCGGCACCGGCGGCGACGTCGCCCTCGTCAGCGGTGGACGACGCCGGTGCCGGCGCAACCGCCGCGGCCGGAGCCGACGGAGCCGCCTGAACGCCGGTCGGCTGAGCCGGAGCTGACTGAGGCGGGGCTGGCTGGGCCGGAACCGAAGGGGGAGCGCCG
>JAGQSE010000486.1 GCA_020439725.1 Acidobacteriota bacterium | reverse complement strand
CTTGAGGCCCTTGATTTGTTTGAGGAGCTTAGCGCGGTGGTCGGAAACTCCAGGGACGCCCAGCCATTTTGATGACTCGATAATCGCATCGAAGAGCTCGATGGACTCTTTTGTGGAGACTAGAGTGGTCTCGAGTCGGTCGAGATCTTCTCGGTGAGAATTCAAGACTAGCCTGATGTAGACTATCTGGACCAAGGCGGCAACGGCCAACGACGCTAGGGCAGCTTCCTTGGCGTCGAGCTTGAGGATCGCGGAAAGGCCCAGCGTCAGGCCAAACGCTATCGCTATGAGCACCATCTCCAGGCGGAAACCTGGAGGAATGCGATGGCTGAGTCTGGTGAGAAGTCTCTTGGACATTGGGGAAACCCTGGGTCAGAATGGGTCAGGATACTGTCAGGTTTCCGCTACTCGGGCCGATTCAGAAGTTGATCTAGAAATCGAGGTGACCGGGTGACTCTCGCTACAAGTTGGCTCCGGTGTGCCGGGTCCCTGATCGCTCCGAATGCGGGCCTACTGCGTATCTCGTTACGGATTTGGGAAGCATAGGAGCGCTGGTATTGCGTTGTCAAGCGACAGCTGTACGGGGTGAGCGGGCGTGGGTCCACCCTGGCCAAGGGTTCGTTTGGCGAGACAGGAGGCGCTCTTCAGATTACTGGGCCAGGTATCTGGGATGCCGAAGAGCGCGAGTTCCATCCGTGGAAGGCGAAGTGTACGGTTCGTCCGGTGGTGGGCGCCACGGGGACGGTCGGCTGTGACTGGAGGTTCTGTGGAACTCAGGATTGGTCAAGATGTCTTGGATCTCTTCCCGGACCTCGCCATCGGGGTCGTGCTGGGCGACGTTCGGGCCATTGGCCCGAGCTTTGAGAAGGTATTGACTCGAGCTCGAGACGATGCAATGGATCAGATCGATGCGCTGGCTGGTCTCGCCTTGACCGAGCAACCACCCATTGCGGTGTGGCGCGAGGCGTATCGAAAGTTCGGTGCCAAGCCAAAGAAATATGCGCCGACCCACGAGGCCCTTGCCAAAAGGTTGTTAAAGGACCAGGGCTTTCCCGAGATCAATCCCATTGTCGACCTCTATTTGGCTAACCAGACGAGATTCCTGCTTCCGCACGGTGGTTACGACCTTCGCAGCGTAGTCGGTCCGTTGTCTCTCGAGAGGAGTGCCGGGGGCGAGAGCTTTGTGCCGATCGGGGGCTCCGCCGAGGAGGTCACCGAGGCGGGAGAGGTGATCTACAAGGATCAGGTCTCAGTCCTGACGCGCCGGTGGAACTACAAGGACTGTGATCGGACCAAGATCACGCACGCGACGAGCTCGTTCGTTCTCATGATCGAGGTGCCGGAGACCACTGCTGCCCTACCTTCGATCGACGCTGCCGCGGAGACTCTCGCCCGGGCGTTCGCGGAGGGCTTTGACGGTAGCTTTCGCTTCGAGGTGTTCCGGCCCGCTATCCAAGGTGACACTTTGAGGATGTGATGCGAGCTCCTGCGAGGCGAGGGTAGCCGGGTGCTCCGCCGACTCGACCTTCCCAGACTGTTTACCTCGAGAGGTGGTTGCTGGTGACGTCGGGCCGCTTGGCGTAGGCAGGTTTCACCGCGGTCAGCACCACTGCCGGCGCCAGCAACGCCGGAACGTTCTCCCGCGTCAAGCCCTCGAACCCTGCCTGCTCGATAGGTCTCCACACCTCGACGACCCGGCAGCCTCCGAGCAACGCCGGGCTGAGCCGGTAGAGGGCGTTCCAAGTCGCGTCGAACCAGCGCGGGCCGTGGGTCATGGTGACGATGACGGTGCGGCCGCCGGGGCGGAGGACGCGTTTGAACTCGGCGAGGATGGCTGGAAAGTCGTCTTCCGGGAGCAGGTCGAACATGAAGGCGTTGAGGAGAACGTCGAACTGGTCGTCGGCGTAGTCGAGGTGGTACGCGTCACCGACCTTGAGGACGTAGTTCGTGGCACCCGTCTTCGCCGCGCGGCTCCTCGCCTTACGCAGCATCCCTTCGGTCAGGTCGATGCCCTCGTTGCGGCCGTTTGGGTTGCGGCGCAGGACCTCTGCGAAGAGCGCTCCGGTGCCCACGGCGACTTCGAGGATCGACTCTCCGTCCTGGATCTTGGCGATCTCGAGACATCGCTTTCGGGCTTTGCGCTCGGTCAGCGCGCCCCAGGCGTCGTAGATCCGCGACAGGAGCTGGTAGGAGCTCCGGACCTGGTCTTTGTCGAGTCGAGCTTTCATCGGTGTGCCCCGTTCCGGGCGGCTTGACTAGATCGGGAACACCTTCCCTGGATTCAGGATTCCCAGCGGATCGAAGGCGTCCTTGATGCGCCGCATGACCGCGATGGCGGCGTCGTTGCGGACCAGGGGGAGGTAGCGGCGCTGGGTCCAGCCGATGCCGTGCTCGCCGGTGACGGAGCCGCCGACGTCGGCGACGGCGGCGAAGAGCTGGGCTTCGGCTTGTTCGAGGCGGAGGCGCCAGGTCTCCTCGTCGAGGTCGCCGCGGAGCAGGTTGACGTGGAGGTTGCCGTCGCCGGCGTGACCGAAGCACAGGGCTTCGAGGCCGTGATCGGCGGCGGCCTTGCGGGCGGCGCGGACGAGGTCGACGAGACGCGAGCGGGGGGCGACGGTGTCGGCGCTCTTGAAGATCGAGGCCGCGCGGGTGGCCTCGCCGAGGCTCTCGCGGACCATCCACAGACGGCGCTGCTCTGCTGCGTCCTGGGCGGCGAGGACGGTGCCGGCGCCGAGGGTTTCAGCGAGCGCACCGAGACCGGCGGCCTCTTCGAGGAGGTCGTCGTCGCTGTCGCCGTCGAGCTCGAGCATGAGGACCGCACCCTGCTGGCGGAGCGCCGCGGGGAGAGGCTCGAGACGGTCGGCGACGAGCAATGCGCGCTCCTCGATGAGCTCGCAGGCGGCGGGGGAGAAGCCCTGGTGGAAGAGCGTCTCGACCATTTCAGCGGCTTGCTCGAGCTCGGGAAAGGGGATCGCCAGGGTGAGCGTGGCGGCGGGCTTGGCGATCAGGCGGAGGGTCGCGGCGGTGATCACCGCGAGGGTGCCTTCCGAGCCCACCAGGAGTTGGGTGAGGTCGTAGCCGGCGACGTCTTTTCTATTGGCGCCGCCGGTGCGCACGATCGAGCCGTCGGCGAGGACCGCCTCGAGCCCCAGCACCCACCGCCGCGTCGTGCCGTACTTGCAGCTCCGAGGTCCCGCCGAGTTCTCCGCCAGGTTGCCGCCTAAGAAACAGGTGTCGCGGCTCGCGGGATCCGGCGGGTAGAACAGGCCGACTTCCTCGACGCGGCGCTGGAGCTCGCCGGTGACGACGCCGGTCTCGGCCTCGACCGAGAGGTTCCGCTCGTCGATACCGCGGATCCGGTCGAGGCGCTCGAGGCTCAGGCACAGGCCGCCGTGGACCGCCAGCGCGCCGCCGGACAGACCGGTGCCAGCACCGCGTGGAGTCACCGGCAGACGGTGCTCGGTGGCGAAGCGAAGGATCTCCGCCACCTGGTCGGGGGAGGAGGGCAGGAGCACCGCTTCCGGGGTGAAACGAAAGGCTTCGGTATAGTCGTGATCGTAACGCTCGAGGTCGTCTTCGGCGGCGAGCAAGGCCTCGTCGCCGACGCGCCGGCGGAGCTCGGCCAGGAGATCGGGGGTGAGGTGGGGACCACGGGGTCGGCTCATGAATCGAGCCTACCTCGGCACCTTCGGCGCCGCCAGCGTCGCGAGGTGGGGATGCCCGTCCCGATCACACCCCACGGCGTGTAGACTCGTCCCTTCGGCGGCGGACCACGCCGCCCGCCCCACGCCCCACGGAGTGCGCAAACCACCATGAGGACCTTCGACTTCGCCGCTTCGGCCATCTTCCTGGCTCTGACCTGTTTCGCCTGTGGCTCACCCCAGGCGGCGCCCCTCGCCGAGGAGACCTCCGCGCCTCGCTCGGCGACCGTTGAGACGCCGCACACGGCGGAGGGCGTCGATCTGGCGCCGTGGGAGAGGGTTTTGGAGAAGGCGGCGGTGGACGGCGGGGTCGACTACGCCGCGCTGGCGAAGAGCTCCGCGGATCTCGACGCCTTCGTCGCCTCGCTCGCCACCGCGGAACCCGCGGTCCTCGAGCACGACGGGCAGGTGGCCTTTTGGATCAACGCCTACAACGCGCTGGTGATCCGGTCGGTCCTCGATCGGTACCCCGATGTCGAGTCGGTGCTCAAGATCGAGGGCTTCTTCGACAAAGAGCTGCATCGCGTGGCGGGCGAGGACCTGACCCTCAACCAGGTCGAGGGCAAGGCCCGGGCGCTGGGCGATCCTCGGGTCCACTTCGCTCTGGTCTGCGCGTCCATCGGCTGCCCGGACCTCTCGGGCGAGGCCTATCGGCGCGAAGCCCTCGAGGAACAGCTGGCGCGACAGACCCGGGACTACCTGGCGAACCCCGACAAGGGGCTACGCTACGAGGCGGGCGAGACCGTGCTCTACCTGTCGATGATCTTCGACTGGTACGCCGAGGACTTCGGCGGCGACGCCTTTGCCTGGATCGTGCCGCATCTACCCCAGAGCCTTGCCGCGGAGATCCGTGCCAAGGGCCCCGAGCTCCGCTTCCTCGACTACGACTGGGGCCTCAACGACCGGTCCCGTGAGCGTAGGGCCGAGGCAGGCCGATGACCCCGACTCCACCCACCCTCCGCCCGCGGCCCTTTCCTCCGCGGTGCGGGTGCTACGATGAGCGCCCCCTATGATCCCCGAGCTCTTTCACATCGGTAGCTTCTCCGTCTCTCCCTTCGGCCTGATGCTGGTGGCGGCCTTCATCGGCAGCTATCTGCAGCTGCGCTGGGGGCTTCGCCACCTCGGCATCGGTGACGATGACGACGCCTCGTCGATGGTCCTCGCCGCGGGCATCGGCGGCATCGTCGGCGCCAAGGTCTACTACGTCCTCCTCAAGGGCGACTGGCACCTGCTGTTCAGCCGCTCGGGCCTGGTCTGGTACGGCGGCTTCCTGCTGGCCACGGGGCTGGTGATCTGGGTGATCCGCCGCCGCGGCTTGCCGCTGTGGCAGACCGCCGACTCCGTGGCGCCGGCGCTGGCGCTGGGCTATGGCATCGGTCGCATCGGTTGCTTCCTGGTGGGCGACGATTATGGCCGGCCCACCTCGCTGCCCTGGGGCGTCGTCTTCAAGCACGGAGTGCCCAAGACGACGGCGCAGAACCTGCGCTATTTCTTCGACTACGACCTGCCCGCGGGAGTCAGCGGCAACGACTGGGTGGCGGTGCATCCAACCCAGGTGTACGAGACCCTCCTGGCGTTGCTCATCTGGTGGGTGGGCTTGCGGCTGCTGCGCAAGGCCTCGCCAGGGACCACGGCGATGGTGGTCTTCGGGCTCCTGGCCCTCGAACGGTTCGGCATCGAGTTCCTGCGCGCCAAGGACGACCGCTTCTTCGGTGGTCTGACCCTGGCGCAGCTGATCAGCCTCGGAGTGCTCGTCGCCGTCCTCTTCCTGGCGCGGTTCAGGCCCCGGGCCGCGGTCGCCGCCACCGCGCCGGGCACCTCCGGCGGGACGGGGAAGCGACGATGAGCCGGCGGCGCAGGACGCCGCCGCGACTCCTGACCATCGCCGGCTCGGATTCGGGAGGCGGCGCCGGCATCCAGGCGGATCTCAAGACCTTCGCCGCCCACGGCGGCTACGGCATGAGCGTGGTCACGGCGGTGACGGCGCAGAACACCCGCGCGGTGACCGCCGTCCACGAGATCCCGGCCGAGGTGGTGACGGCGCAGATCGAGGTGGTGTTCGACGACATCGGTGTCGACGCGGTCAAGATCGGCATGCTGTCGAGCGCCACCATCGTCCGCGCCGTGGCGGCTTCGCTCCGGCGCCACGCCGGCCCGCCGGTAGTCCTCGATCCGGTGATGGTGGCGAAGAGCGGCGATGCGCTGCTCCGCGACGATGCGGTAGCGGCGTTGGCCGAGGAGCTCTTGCCCCTCGCCACCCTGGTCACACCCAATCTGCCCGAGGCGGAGCGGCTGGCGGGGCACCCCCTCGAGGACGAAGCGTCGATCCTCGAAGCGGCCCGGGCGCTGGCCCGGCGGGGGCCCGCGGTGCTGGTCAAGGGCGGTCACGGCGCCGGCGACGAGGTCGTCGACCGCCTTTTCGACGGCGAGCGCTTCCAGGTCTATCGCCACCCGCGTCTCACCACCCGCTCGACCCATGGCACCGGCTGCACCCTGTCGTCGGCCATCGCCGCGCGGCTCGGCGCTGGCGCGGCTCTTGCTCCGGCGGTGGGAGGAGCCATCGAGTACCTGCGAGGTGCGCTCGCCGCGGCCTATCCGCTGGGCCACGGGCATGGACCGGTCGACCATCTCTTCGAGGGTCGCTTCGAAGTCCGAAATTCCGTCCTCGACGGTGGACGGCGAGCCGAGCTCGGTATCCACACTAGGAGACATGTGACATGAGCAAGACCCCGAGCCCAGCCCCAGTCCCGTCCCGAGCCGTGGCCCTCGTCACCGCAGGGTTGCTGGTCCTGGGAGCCGTCGCCGGCGCCGGCCCGGCTCGCGGCCAGGACGAAGCGCCCGGCGTGTTCGGCGAGATCATCGACGTTCGCGTGGTCAACGTCGAGGTCGTGGTCACCGACCGCGACGGCAACCGGGTCTCGGGTCTCCAGCCGGAGGACTTTCGGTTGACCGTCGACGGCCGCGAGACGCCGATCCAGTATTTCAGCGAAGTGCGTGGCGGCCAGGTCGAGGCGTCCCAGCCCGACGCCGGCGCGGGCACGGTTCCGAGCCTCGAAGCGGGCAAGCCCGTCGGGACCAGCTACCTGGTGTTCATCGACGACTTCTTCCCGCTCAAGCGTGACCGCGACCTGGTGCTCGACGCCTTCGCCGACGAGCTCGGCGCCCTCGGGCCGGCGGACCGCCTCGCCGTCGTGGCCTACGACGGCAAGAAGCTCGACATGCTGACCAGCTGGACCGGGTCGCCACGGGAGATCGAGCGTGCCTTCGAGGAGGCGCGGCGCCGCGACACCCAGGGTCTTCAGCGCCTCGCCGACCTGCGGACGCTGGACGCCGACGCGAGGGAGTTCGCGGGCCGGCCCTACGGTCAGCGGGATTTCAACGACGGCCGCGGCAGCAACGAGATGACCCCCTACGAGCGCGCCTACACCAAGCGCATCGGCGCGCAGATCGAGAACGTAGTCCTCGCCGCCACCGCGACGTTGCGCTCGTTCGCCGCCCCTCCGGGTCGCAAGGTGATGATCCTCCTCGCCGGCGGCTGGCCCTTGGAGCCCGAGCTTTACGCGGTGTCGAATCGCGACACCCCGCTCAGCGACGACTCCGACCTGTGGAGCGGCAATCGGCTCTACGCGGACCTGGCGGACACCGCCAACCTCCTCGGCTACACGCTCTATCCGGTGGACATCCCCGGACCGCAGCAGGACCTGGTCGACGCCGAGGACTCGGTTCCCGCCGATCTCGAGGCCGGCCTCGAAGCGCTCCGCGGCACGCCGACGGAGGACATCCAGGGTGGTGAAGGGCTGGTCCTGACCGGCAATGTCACCAACCAGGGGCTGCGGGAGTACGGTGTCCACGGCTCGCTGCGCTATCTCGCCGGCGAGACCGGTGGCAAGCCGTTGATCAACTCGCTGCGGTGGCAGCCCTTCGGCACCGTCGTGGCGGACACGCGCTCCTATTACTGGCTCGGGTT
>JAGQSE010000485.1 GCA_020439725.1 Acidobacteriota bacterium | reverse complement strand
TGGTAGAGTGCAAGCTTCCCAAGCTTGATGTCGCGGGTTCGAGCCCCGTTGCCCGCTCCACCTAGTTGTCCGAGGGGGGTTGTCCGAGGTAGGCCGCCCAGGGGTTACTCCCTGCGCTGGCCGCCGCCCGGGCGCCTCCGGAGAGTCAGTTCGAGATCCCGAGCCGACCGGCTCTTCCCGAACCTATCCACGATCCCCATCAGAAGAACGGAGCCCACCTCCGATGGCCATCTTCCGCCGCGACAACCCGCCCGAAGACACGACTCCACCCGCTCGCCCCCGCCCGCCTCGGGACCTCCCGGCACCCGAGATCCGCCGCACCGCCACCTATATCGCTGCGGGCTCGCACTTCATCGGAGAGCTCACCGGCGAGGCCGAGGTGCTGGTCGAAGGTCATGTCGAAGGCAAGATCCGCCTCGAAAGCGCCGTGACCGTCGGGCGCGAGGGCAAGGTCCAGGGAGAGGTCCAGGCCCGCTCGGTGCGGGTGGAAGGCAGGGTCGAGGGCAACGTCCGGGGCCTCGAGCGGGTCGAGGTGCTGGCCACGGGATCCCTCGAAGGCGACATCTCGGCCAGCCGGGTGGTGATCGCCGAGGGCGCCTTCTTCAAGGGCAACGTCGAGATGACCGGCGCGGGCAAGAAGCAAGACGGGAGCGGGTCCGCCAAGCCGGGTGCCGCCTCCGACGCTCCTCTTGAGCCAGGCCGGACGGCCACCGGAGCGTCCTCTGGCGGCGGCAACAAGGGTCCTCACAACGCTGGAAAGAAGGGTGGGTCATGAAGGTCGGCATTCCCAAGGAAGTCAAAGATCACGAGTACCGGGTCGGGCTGATCCCCGCCGGAGTCCATGCGCTCGCCGCCAACGGCCACGAGGTCTTCGTCCAGACCGGTGCCGGGCTCGGCAGCGACATCACCGACCAGGAGTACATCGACGCCGGGGCCAAGATCCTGCCCGACGCCGCCTCCGTGTGGCGCCAGTCGGAGATGATCATCAAGGTCAAGGAGCCCGTCTCGCAGGAGTTCGACCTGCTGCAGGAGGGCCAGCTCCTCTTCACCTACCTGCATCTCGCGCCCCTCGAAGAGCTGACCTCGGTACTGCTCGACAAGAAGGTCACCGGCGTCGCCTACGAGACGATCACCGACGCCCACGGCCATCTGCCGCTGCTCGTGCCCATGTCCGAGGTCGCAGGCCGCATGGCGGTGCTGGTCGGTGCCAACTTCCTCAAGCGTACGGTCGGCGGCCGCGGCACCTTGCTGAGCGGCGTCCCCGGTGTACCGCCGGGCGACGTGATCATCATCGGCGGCGGCATCGTCGGTCTCAACTCGGCGAAGATCGCGCTCGGCTTCGGCGCCCGCGTGACCATCCTCGAGACCAATCTCGAGCGCATGCGCTGGATCGACGACGTCTTCCACGGCCAGGTCACGACGCTGGCGTCGAACCACCACAACATCCGCGCGGCCCTGTCCCGCGCCGACCTGCTCATCGGCGCGGTGCTGATCCCCGGGCGCGCGGCACCCAAGCTGATCACCCGCGAGATGCTGAGCGTGATGAAGAAGGGATCGGTGGCCGTCGACGTCGCGGTGGACCAGGGCGGTTGCTTCGAGACCACCCGCCCCACCACCCACTCGGACCCGGTCTACACCGTCGACGGCGTCGTCCACTACTGCGTCACCAACATGCC
>JAGQSE010000484.1 GCA_020439725.1 Acidobacteriota bacterium | reverse complement strand
ACTTCAAGAACACGGTCATCATCATGACCTCGAACATCGGCTCGCACTTCCTGCTCGAGGGAGTGACGGACCAGGGAACGATCAGCGAGGACGCTCGCACCGCGGTGCTGCGGGAGCTCCGAGCGCACTTCCGGCCCGAGTTCTTGAACCGCGTCGACGACGTCGTCCTGTTCAAGCCCCTGACCCTCGGCGAGATCGGCCAGATCGTCGACCTGCTGACCCAGGACCTGTCGCGCCGGCTCGCCGATCGCAACATCCACCTCGAGCTCTCCGACCCGGCCCGCGAGCTCGTCGCGCGCGAAGGCTTCGACCCGGTCTATGGCGCTCGGCCTCTCAAGCGCTACCTCCAGCACCAGGTCGAGACCCGGCTTGGTCGCGCCATCCTCGCCGGCGAGGTCGCCGACGGCTCGACGGTGCGCATCGGCGTCGACGGGCGCGAGCTGGCGGTCGAGGTCCTGCACCCGGAGGCCGCCACGGCTCCGGCCTGACCGCGGCCCTCTCCAGAGCTTCCGCCGTCCCCACCCGGGGCGGCGGAAGCTACCCACTCCTCCCTCACCTCGATCTACCCCAGACCGGCGTCACGACCTGCGATCCACCGCGCTCTACGACGTCAAAGATCTCAGCAAGATCAACTAATATCCATCGAGAGGCCCTCAAAGACTTGACATGATCTTAGTCCTTCACTAGCATATATCTAGCTGACGGGTTCGGCTGCTCACCCTTGAAGCCCGATCCCGAAGGCAAAGACGATCAGAGTCGAGACAGACGAGACCAACACGACAGAGACGAGACAAAGAAAGGAGCGTCGTCCATGAGAAACACCAGTCTGACCCGCAGAGAGCCTGCCCGCGGTTTCCTGAGCTTCGATGATCCCTTCTTCACGCCCTTCGAGCGCCTTCTCGGCGCGACCCTGGGGCGGCCCTGGAACGTCGACGATTCCGGCCTCAGCGACTATGGCTGGGCGCCGCCGGTCGACATCCGTGAGACCGAGGACGCCTACCTGGTCAACGCCGAGCTTCCCGGCATGAAGAAGGAGGACGTCCAGATCACCCTCGAGAACAACGTCCTCACCGTCGGTGGCGAGCGGCGCTTCGAGGGCGACGAGAAGGATCAGGGCTTCCACCGGCGCGAGCGCGCCTATGGCAAGTTCCTCCGCTCCTTCGCGCTGCCCAAGCGCGTCGACTCGGAGAAGATCGCCGCCAAGTTCCGCGATGGCGTCCTTGAGATCTCGGTGCCGAAGATGGCGGAGGCGCGACCGCGCCAGATCACCATCCAGTAAGCCGGCGTCCGGCACCGCGACGGGCTACGAGGCCCCGCTCCCCGCGAGCGGGGCCTCGTTTCGTTGCTGAGCCGCTCGTCGGGAGCCTGATGCGCGAGCGCGTCTCGTCGGAGGTGGAGGCGTGCTACCGGGTGGTCGGCGCGACGCGCTCGAGGCGCTTCTTGAAGGCGTGATAGTTGGGCTCGTCGGCGAGCCGCGCGGGATCCGGCGGCAATGCGGCGAGGACCTCCTCGAGGGCCTTGAGCCGTTCTTCGCTAACCGGGTGGGCGCTACAGAAGCGGGCGCTGCCGGCCGTGCCGCGCGAACAGCGATCGAGCATCTTGGACAGGAACACCCTCATCCCCGACGGGTCGTATCCCGCGTGGATCAGCGCGCGCACTCCCAGACGATCCGCCTCGAGCTCCTCCGTCGTCGTATAGCGTCCCAGCGAGCCACCGCTCGCCAAGCGCGTCAGGACCTCGTGGTAGGCCTCGCGGTTCTCCCCGATGGCCAGATCGCCGAGGAAGTTGACGCCATAGGCGCGCGACAGCTTCTCGGTGGCGTGACGCGCGATCCCGTGGGAGGAGACGTGGGCAAAGGCGGCGGCCAGCTCGGAGGCGGTGTCGGTCGATTCGATCAACCCGGTGCTCAAATACACGCGACCACCGGGAAGGCAGAACCCGCCCAGCTCCGGGTCGTTGGCGATCTCGAAGGACCACGGCAGCTCGCCCATCTCGGTGCCGCCGATCAGCGACAGACCCAGGCGATCGAAGTAGGCCTGGGCGACGTAATCATGGACCACCGGCACCTCGCCGTGGATGGTCTGTTCGAGGCGATCACCGAGCTGCCACTCGTCGTCGAGGGACAGGAGGTTGAAGTCGCCGCGGTTGATCGCCTGCCCACCGTCGCTCGATGCACAGGCGCCAAGAAGCACTGCGGAAGTCGCGAGCAGGTGCATGAGGTGGCGATGGATGACCATGATCGGGTTCCGCGCTTCGTCCACCGAGAGCTTTCCGGGACGGCTCGAGAGCGGGTGTCCTGGCGATTCTATACGCCCACCGCCGGGCCGCCAGGTCACAGCCTGGTAGACTCACTGCCGCGTTTCGAGCCAGCCATGGCGAGCAGGCCCCATCGGGCGCCAGCCATCGGGAGCCATCCGCCGGGAGGAATCCATGCTCCGGTCCCAACTCGTCCTCGTCACCACGATCCTCGCCCTGGCCACCGCCTGCTCCGAGCCGTCGCCACCGGCGGTCGAAGAGAGCCCGGAGCCCGTCCTGATCCAAACCAGCGTCAGCGAGAACGGCACCGTCGAGGCCCCTGACGGCCTGCCCATCGTCTATTCGACACGGGGCTCGGGCTCCCCCGCCCTCGTCTTCCTCCACTGTTGGGGTTGTGACCGCTCCTTCTGGCGCAACGAGGTCGGGCCCTTGAGCGCAGACCACCGGGTGGTGACCCTCGACCTGGGTGGCCACGGCGAGTCGGGCAAGGAACGCGAACACTGGACCCTCGAAGGCTTGGCCCAGGACGCGGTCACGGTGATCAAGGCGCTGGGGCTCGACGACGTCATCGTGGTGGGCCATTCGATGGGAGCCCCGGTGGCCATCTTCACCGCCGAGCAGCTTCCCGACGTCGTCCACGGCGTCATCCTCGTCGACAGCCTCCACGACGTCGAGCAGAGGATCGACCCGGCGGTCTGGACCAAGCTGATGACCGCCTATCGCTCGGACTACGCGGGCACCTGTCATCAGATGGTGGTGGCCCTCTTCCCCAAGGACGCCGACCCGTCGTTGATGCAACAGGTCGAGACCGATATGTGCGCCGGTCCCCAAGAGGTCGGCCTTGCGCTCCTCGACGCCTTCCCCGGCTTCGACGCCGCCCGCGAGCTCGAGAAGCTCAAGGTACCGGTCCGCGCCATCAACGCCGGCGACCGCCCCACCAGCCTCGAGAAGAACCGGCAGCACGCCGCCGACTACGATGCGGTCATCATGGAAGGCGTAGGCCACTTCCCCATGCTCGAGAAACCCGACGAGTTCAACCGCCTCCTGCGGCAGGCGGTCGAGAGCATCGAGAGCGCCCCGGCACCGACCGGGCCTTGAGCCAGATCCGTAGCCCCGAGCCCCTCCTCAGCCCTCGATCCAGCCCTGCCCCGCATCGCTGCGGACGAGGAGCCGGCCGTCGAGGGAGCCCAAGATCTCGACCTCCTGCCCCGCCAGCAGCAACGCGATCACCGCTGCGTTCGCCGCGGGTCGAGCGTGGAGCGGCTCGGGCATCTCGAGACGCCGGCGGGACAGCGGCCGGTCGGTGGGCTCGGTGAGCCAGCCGGCGACATAGCCAGTCGGGCCGCCGGGGACCTCGAACCGGTACCAGTCGCGGCGCGCGCCGACCGCCTCGAGGGCGGTGCCTCGTGGCAGCTCGGCGACGATCTCGCCGCGGGTGCTCGGCTCCGACCGCACCCGGACTCCATCGCGCTGGATCCGCAGAAAGCGACCGAGGACCGCCTGGTCGGCGGTCACCGGCGGTGCTTCGCGCCCGCGGCCGAAGAAGGGCAAGGGATCGACGGCACCGCCATCGTAGACACCGAAATGGAGATGCGGCGGCGAAGTCCGCGCGTTCCCCGTGTTTCCCACCGTCCCGAGCGGATCGCCCGGAGCCACTCGGCTCCCGAGGTGCGTGCTGACCGAGTCGAGATGCGCGTAATAGAGCGCTAGCCCGCCGTCGGTGCGCACCCAGACGACGTTGCCTCCGAGCCGGTTGGTCCCCGTGCGGGTGACGAAGCCTTCATCCGCGGCGACCGCCGGGGTTCCTCGCGGGGCGAAGATGTCGACGCCCTCGTGGCGCCGCGCGCCGCCGTCTCGGGGATCTCCGAACACGCTCCCCACCGCCCTGCGGTCCCGTCCTTCGACCGGGAACGCGAGGCTCCCGGCGACGACCAAGGCGACGTCGTAGGCGCCGCCCGCCAGAAGTTGTGGTTGAAGACGCAGGATCAACGTCTCGTCATCCCGGACCTCGCGCACCCAGCCGTCGTCCGCCTCGTCGAGCCTCACCGGCTCCGGTTCGTCCTCAGGAGGGGTCGCCGGCCGAAAACCGTCGAAGAAAAGCGCCGGAGCACCGGCCGGAGGCGTCACCCTCACCTCGAGCCTCTCGCCGCGGTGCAGGTCGATGCGATAGGCCACCGCCCGCGGTTCCGCGGGATCGAAGTACAGCACCTCGTGCATCGCGCCTTCGAGGGGCAACGCCTGCGCGAGAGCCCGATCCCCTGCCTCGATCCACGACCGGGCCATGGCCGTGGCCGTGAGATCCGCCTGTTCGAGCCCCCGCAGGTAGACCTCGCGAGGGGACGGCGCCGAGAAAGGCGACGTCAAGGTCTCGAAGGAGCTACAGCCCGAGAGCAGGACGACGAGAGCGGCG
>JAGQSE010000483.1 GCA_020439725.1 Acidobacteriota bacterium | reverse complement strand
CGGCGCCGGCGAGCGCCGGCGCCTCGATCGGAAGCATCGACTCTGCTATCTTTCCCGTCTGCCATGGCAATTTCCAAGACGACCCAGAATCATCTCGCCAAGAACGATTTCGACGCCATCGAGGACGAATGGCTGAGCCGCAGCTCGAGCCAGCCCGAAGACCTCGACTACTTCATCGGCGTCGCTCGTGCGCTGGTCGGTCACGGTCAGAACGACCGCGCCCGGACTCTCCTCGAGCTCCTCGACGACCAGATCCGTGACAAGGGCCGATGGCGCCTGAGGCTCGACATGCTGCGCCGGGCCGGCACGCTGATCTATGACGACGAGGCGATGCACAAGGCGATCCTCGCTTCCTTGAAGCAGATCCACGGCGATCACAGCATGTACGACCTGATGGTCGACAAGCTCGGTCTCAACAAAGCGATCCGCGACATCGCCAAGACCTGGGAGAAGGCCGAGCGGCTCGAGTCGCTGATGGGCTTCGACATCGGCACGGTCGTGCTGATGGCCGGCAAGGGCGCCGGCAAGATCCAGGAGATCAACCTCCAGCTCGACAGCTTCAAGATCGACTTCCCGCGCCTGCCGGGGCTGATGGTCGGCTTCCGGGCCGCCGGCAAGATGCTGATCAAGCTCGACGAGGGACACATCCTGCGGCGCAAGATGGACGAGCTGCCGACGCTCAAGAAGCTCGCCAAGGACGACCCGCCGGAGCTCCTGCGGCTGGTCCTCGAGAGCTATCCCGAGGCGCGCACCGCCGGCGAGATCCGCGAGGACCTCACCGGTGTCGTCAGCCCGGGGCAGTGGACGTCGTGGTGGGCGGCCGCACGCAAGCATCCGCAGGTGCTGACCGAGACCGGCGGCCGGCAGAGCTATCGCTGGGCGCAGAGCACCGAGCACGCCTCCGAGGCCCTGTGGACCGCCTTCGAGCAGGCCGATCCGCGGGAAAAGCTCGATCACCTGCGGCGCAACGCCGCCCGTGACGCCGAGCTGCGTCAGCGCATGAGCGAGTCGCTCAACGAGCTCGGTTCCCAGGTCGCCCGCAAAGACCCGGCGCTGGCTCTCGAGATCGGCCTCGCCCTCGACCGCAGCGGCGAGACCGACGGCTCCGGCGGCTGGTCCGTGGACGCGCTGGTGGCCGAGGCCGCCGAGCCCCACGCCGTGGTCGCCGGGGTGCTCGATCGCGCTCTCCGCGAGCGTGCCATCGACCTGCTGCGCCAGGTGCGCGAAGACTGGGTCGACGTCTTCGCCCGGCTGGTCCAGAAGGAGGAGGACGCAAAGCTCCTCGACAAGCTCGTCGATGGGCTGAGGGAACAGGACTCGCCGGAGCTCGGCCGCTTCCTCGAGCAGGTCCTGAGCCAGCCGCGCAAGCTGCCGGCGGCCTTCGTCTGGATGGCCGAACGTGCCGTCGAGGACGAGAGCCTGCGTCAGAAGAACCCGCTACGCTTCTTGAAGCAGCTCCTGTCGAGCCTCCAGGACGAAGTCTTCGCCACCTACCGCGCGGCGCGCCTGGTGCCGCTCATCGAGTCCGGGGGAACGGCCCCGCGCCTGCTGCCGATGCTCGAGGAGAGCCAGGCGGAGCAGGCGGCGACCGCCATCTCCCGGGCTCCGGGCCTCGAGGAGTACCAGCGGACGGCGCTTCTGGGCGCCCTCGAGCTCCGCTTCACCGCCCTCCGCAAGGAGGTCGAAGCACCGCTCTACGCCACGCCGGAGATGATCGAGACCAAGCGCGCCGAGTTCAAGCACCTGAAGAGCGTCGAGCTGCCCGCCAACCGCAAGGCCATCGAAGAGGCGCGGGCCATGGGCGACCTGCGCGAGAACTTCGAGTACAAGTCGGCGCGCCAGCGTCATGAGTACCTGTCGGCACGGCTCGCCGGCCTGTCCCACGACCTGGCCCGGGTCCAGCCCATCGACTTCTCGCAGACCGAAGCCGGCGAGGTCCGGGTCGGAACGCGGGTCCGGCTGGTCGCGGGCGACGAGGCCCGGACCCTGACCATCCTCGGCCCGTGGGAGAGCAAGCCCGAGGACGACGTCATCTCCTACGAGTCGGAGCTCGCCAAGCAGCTCCTGGGCAAGAAGGTGGGGGAAAGCGTCACCGTCTCGGGGTCGGCTTGCGAGATCGAAGCTATCGAGGCCCTGGCCGGCACCCCCGCCTGAGCGTCGGACCGGCGGACGCCGCTCAGGGCTCGGGCGGCGTCGGCAGGATCTCGAGGACGCGCCCTGGGCCCCCGGCGGGGTCCTCCATCGCGAGAACCACCGGTACCCCTTCGTCGAGCAGCGGCTCGAGCTCCGGCTCGAAGACCAGCAGCTGCCGGACGACACCGTCGTCCACCGCCACCACCGCCGCTCCTCGGGGATCGACTCCCACCTCGAGCCAGCGGCCGTCCTCGGCGTGGAACGACCGCGGGCCGACCCGGCGCACCGCCGCTCCGGCGCCGACCTCCGAAGGCGCCACCAGCACCGGTTGGTGCAGCAAGACCTGGCGCTCGACCCACCCCGAGAACAGGTAGAGGATCACCGCCAGCGCGAAGACCAGTGCGAAGGTGAATCCCACCGTCGATTGCAGCGGCGTGCTCCGCAGGTGCTCCTCGAGGCGCTCGAGGAGATCGCGCGGCTTGGGCTCGAGGCGAACGCGCCGCGCCAGATCCTGGCCGAGGACCGGCGGCGGTGCCAGCGGCTCGAGGCGGTGGAGACCGGCGACCACCCGCTGCAGCCCGTCGAGCCGCCGCCGGCAATCCTGGCACTCCACGAGGTGGGTCTCGACCAGGCGCAACCGCGGGCCCACCAGCTCGCCGTCGACGTAGGAGGACAGCTGTTCGGCGGTGGCGTGACGGCTCATGGCGAACTCTCCGGGGCGAGCGGCTCACCCTCCTCGAGGATCTGGCGTAGGCGCTCCCGGCCGCGGGCCAGACGCGACCGGACGGTGCCGAGCCGCACGCCGAGGACACGCGCGATCTCCTCGTAGCTCAGACCTTGGAGATCGAACAGCACGACGGCCTCACGGTAGGCCACAGGTACGGCGGCCAGGGCACGGGTCAGCCGGCGTCCCTCGTCATGGGCGATGGCCCGGTCCTCGGGGCTGCGGCCTGGATCCACCGCCTCGGGCCCGGGCTCGTCGGGTTCCGCCAACGAGCGCCAGAAAAGACGGCGCCGTGCCAGACGGCTGCGGCAATGGTTGAGGGCCACCCGATACACCCAGGTCTTGAGGCTCGAGCCGCCGCGGAACTTGCCGACATGGCGGAAGATGCGCAGGAAGGCCTCCTGCGTCAGGTCGGCGGCGAGATCCGGGTCGCCGCTCAGACGATGGCAAAGGGAGTAGACCATCTCGCCGTACCGCCGGTAGACCTCTTCGAAGGCCGCAGGATCGCCATAGCGGTGTCGCTCGACCAGGTCCAGATCGCTCTGGGCCAGTGCGGCGGCGGTGCTTTCGGCGGCCTCCACGGTTTTCGCTCGCCCTCCTCGACCCGTGGCCTGCTACCCGGCATGGGATGAGCCCGGGTCTTTCTCGATCTGACCCGCAACGCGCGAGAAAAGTTCCCGGGCCGCCGCGGACGATCTCCGGTCCGAGAGTCTATCGGGCGGCGGTGGCCACCGGTGCAGGCCCCGAACCGGTGCTGTAGTAGGACCGCAGCCCATCGGCGATGGCGAGGGCGGTGCTCTGGCGGAAGGCCCGGCTTTGGAGCAGGCGGCGGTCTTCGTCGTTCGAGAGGTTGCAGACCTCGAGCAGGATCTCCGCCGGCACCGCGTTGAACCGCAGCACCGCGGGCACCCAGGGGTTCCGGCCGCGATAGATCTTCTGCCGCACCGGCTGTTCTTTGTGGACCGCCAGCTGGCGCTGGCGCAAGGAGCCGATGACCGCCTCGGCGAGCTGGCGCGACAGACCCTCGCTCTGCGTCCGCTCGCGCCACGAGTAGCTGACCCGCGGCTTCTCGCGCACCTCGCGCCGTGAGGTGTAGACGTAGCCCTGCTTGCCGAAGGTACCGCGGCGGAGCTCGGCGTCGGGGATATAGGCCATGGCGCCGCGCAGCGACGGGTGGAGCGAGTCGGCGTGGAGCGAGATGAAGACCACGTCCTCGGGCTTGCTGCCGCGTTTCAGGGCGTCGCGATAGAGGCTGTTCGCCAGGTACCAGCGCAGGTGGACGCCGACCCGGCTGTCCTCCATGAGCGAATAGGGCGGAGTCGTCAGCACCTGATGCTCGCGCGTATAGGGCAGGACGTCACGGTCGACGATGCGCAAGGTGTCGCCGTCGCGAGTCGTGGTGTAAACCCGCGCCGAGGTGTAGGTCTCGAGGTGCTCCTTGAGCCGCACCATTATGTCGTAGACGTAGGTGCTCTCCCACACCCCCAGCTTCGAGGTACCGATGTCGCGGCCGCCGTGGCCGGCGTCGAGGATCACCGTGATCCCCGCCAGGTCCGTCGACCGCACCGGGTTGCTGAACTTCGCGCTCGCCCGCTGCGCCGCCTCGTACTCGACGCGCCGCGGATGGCCCGGGGGCAGGAATTCGGGCTGGAGGAGGTCGTAGGGGATCTTCACCGGGAAGCCGATGGGCATGTCGGTGACGTCCTCGACGCCGTTGCGCCGCGCGATCTCCGCCGCCAGCGCGTTGACGTCGGTGGCGTAGATGCGACCGGTGAAACGCACCACGACGCTCGAGTAGAGAGCCTCACCGGGCTTGAGCCGGTAGACCGCGTATTCGCCTTGGGCGTCGCGGCCGTACTGCAACCGAAAGTCGCTGCCGGTGTCCTGGACCGCATTGCCCACCAGGGGCTCAGGAACCGACGCCCGCGCCTCGCTGGCCGCTGCGGCGACCGGTGTCGGAGCCGTCAACGACGGCACCACGGTGGGACCGACGGCGGTCACCGTCTGCGCGAGCACCGCCGGCAACACCGCCGGCGCCCCGGATGCGGCGGCGGCCTCGACCTCGGCGCGGAAGGCCGGCAGCAGGAGTGTCGCAGGGATGCGGATCGTCTGGCCGACGTCGACGTCGTTGTCCGGCAGCCGGTTGAGCTCGCGTAGCTGACGATAGTTGGCGCCGGCACCGGTGAAACGCTCGGCGACACGCCACAGCGTCTCCGACGGCAGATCCGGAAAGCGGCCGACACGATGCTCCCAGGCATCGGCCCGCGCCCGGTCGTGGGGGAAGAGCGCCCCCAGCACCCGCCGCCGGAGCTCCGGAATCAACAGCTCGATGGGAATGCGGTAGCTGCGGCCGGCGACGAGCTGCCCGGCGTCGTCGTTGGCGGCCCGCACGGCGTCGGCAGCGCTGTCGGTGCCGGCGACCCGGCGGCAGAGCGCGAGAAGTCCCTCGCCGGGCAGGGGTAGGGTTTCGAGATAGAGATGGTGCTCCGCGGTGAGCACCGCCGACTGACCATCGCCGAGCTCAGCACGCGTCGCGACCTCGTCGGGCGCACCCTGGCCGGGGACCGCCACCAGCACCACGGCGATCAGCCACGCCGCCGCCCACCAGCAGCGACGACCGTGCGCACCTTCAGGCGACCTCGCGCAGCGCAGGGCGCACCTCCCATCCGGTGACGACTTCGAAGGCCCGCGCCAGGCGCAGGAGACCGCGCTCGTCGAAACGCCGGCCGATCAGCTGGAGGCCCCGCGGCAGGCCCTCCGTGTCGAGCCCGCCGGGCACGGCGAGGGCCGGCAGCCCCGCCAGGCTGGCGGGACAGGTAAAGAGGTCCGAGAGCGCCATGTCGAGGGGGCGCTCGAGACGCGAGCCGAAGGAAAACGCCGCCGTCGCCGAGACCGGCAGGGCGAGACAGCGAACGCCGTCGAGGGCCCGATCGAGCTGCCGCCGCAAGGCCTCGCCGACAGCGCGGGCGCGGCCGTAGTAGGCGTCCTGGAACCCCGCCGACAACACGAAGGTGCCGAGCAGGATGCGCCGGCGGACCTCGGCGCCAAAGCCCTCGCTGCGGCTCTGGCGGCGGACCTCTTGGGCCGTGTCGCCACCGGCCCGGTGGCCGTAGCGCAGGCCGTCGAAGCGGGCCAGGTTCGAGCTCGCCTCGGCGTTGGCCAGCACCTGGTAGATCGCCACCGCCAGCGGCGCCGCCGGGACGGAGACCTCGACCAGGTCGACGCCCAGGCGGGTCAGCCGGTCGAGGTGCGACCGCCACGCTCGGCGGCCTTCGTCGTCGAGACGCTCGGGGCCCAGCTCGCGCACCACGCCGACGCGCCAACCCTCGGCGCCGTCCTCGATGCCCTCGAGGAAGCGCCCCGGCTGCTGCTCGGAGGTGGAGTCCTTCTCGTCGAGCCCGGAGAGAACTTCGAGGGCCAGCGCCGCGTCCCGCACCGAACGCGTCATCGGTCCGACCTGGTCGAGGGATGAGGCGAAGGCCACCAGACCGCTCCGCGACACCCGGCCATAGGAGGGCTTGAGACCGACGATGCCGCACAGAGCCGCCGGTTGGCGCACCGAACCGCCGGTGTCGC
>JAGQSE010000482.1:11229-12661 GCA_020439725.1 Acidobacteriota bacterium | reverse complement strand
TGACGTGGATCGAGACGAAGATGTCGCCGGCCTCTTGGTTGGCCAGCCGGGTGCGCTCCTCGAGCTCGAGGAAGCTGTCGTCGTCCCGGGTCAGGACGACCTCGAACCCCTGGTCGACGAGCATCCGGCGCAGCCGCAACGCGACGTCGAGGGTGAGCTGTTTCTCCTCGATGCCGGCGGGGGTGGTGGTGCCGGTGTTGGCGCCGCCGTGGCCCGGGTCGAGGATCACCTTGCGTACCCCGAGGTCGAGGAGAGCCGGATCGATGGGCTCGGGAAGGGGCAGCTGGGCGGCCTCGGGTAGTCCCTCGGCTGTGGTGCCGGCGCCCATTGCGTCGAAGCGATCGGCCGCGGAGGTGCCGGTGATCGAGGCGTCGCCGACGCCGGACTCGATCGGAGAGCTCTCGAAGATCTGGGTGATGACGACCCTGTCCTCGGGGGAGGACACTGCGGTGGACAGGACATAGGACGATGCGCCGACGGCGGTGGCCGGGAGCAGGATCAGGAGAGCCCGCCGAAGGCGTCCCGGCCAAGGGCTGGGGAGCTTCCGCCGACGCCCCGCGGCGGCATCGATGGTGGCGATGTTGTCCTCGACCACCTGCCTCAGGAGGCGCCGTTTCAGTCGCCGCAGCTTGGCCATGAGAAGGTGCTTCGGGTGGATGGCATGGGCGAGCTCATCGGGTTTTCAGCACGGTCGAAGGACTTGCGATCGTAGCATATCGAGTCCCGGTTGGAGGGGAGCCCCGGGGAGGCGCGATGGGTGCTTTTGAGGGGCGTCGGAGGAATCAGGTACCATACCCGGCGTTCTCACGCTTCGTCGCTGGCCCAGGGCTTGCAGCCCGCCATGGCAACCGACCCGATCTCGGGCCAGTCGGGCTGTCCGGTGCGACCGTCGTCCTCATCGCCTACCTGGGGCCATGGGGGCCGGGAGCCGCCGATCATCCACCGATCTCGTCTAAGGGAGCACCATGAGCGACTCCATCCAATCGAACTCCGTCGCCGAGGACGGGCACTTCTTCGGGCATCCCCGGGGCCTCGCGACCCTCTTCTTCACCGAGATGTGGGAGCGCTTCAGCTATTACGGCATGCGCGCCATCCTGGTGCTCTACATGGTCCAGGAGCTCCACACCAACAACTCGGGGATGGGGCTGACCACCGAGCTGGCCGGGGCCATCTACGGCATCTACACCGGCATGGTCTATCTGGTGGCCCTGCCCGGTGGGTGGATCGCGGACCGGGTCCTGGGGCAACGCAAGGCGGTGATGGCCGGTGGCGTCGTGATCGCCCTGGGGCATTTCACGATGGCGGTGCCTTCGAACCTGACCTTCTATCTGGGGCTGATGATCATCGTCCTCGGTACCGGCCTTCTGAAGCCCAACATCAGCGCCATGGTCGCAGACCTCTACCCGGAGGGTGGAGCGCGCCGCGACGCGGG
>JAGQSE010000482.1:9603-11122 GCA_020439725.1 Acidobacteriota bacterium | reverse complement strand
ATGACCTTGGGCGTCATTCAATACGCTCTCGGTGGTCGGCACCTCAAGGATGCGGGCATGTTCAAAGGCACGCCGGACGAGCAGCGGCGAGACAGCGGCCTCCTGACCAAGGCCCTCCTCGGCCTGGTGGTCGTCGCGGCCGTCATCGCGGCGCTCCACTGGCAGGGTGTCATCCATCTCTCCGCGTCGGGCATCGCTCAGGCCATGACCTGGGTGATCCTCATCCTGGCGGCCGCCTTCCTGATCTACGCCGCGTTCTTTGCCGGTCTCGACACCGTCGAGCGCAGGCGCATCGGTGTCATCGCCGTCCTCTTCCTCGGTGCGGCGCTCTTCTGGTCGGGCTTCGAGCAGGCTGGATCCTCGCTCAATCTCTTCGCCTCCCAGCTGACCGATCGCGTCTATTTCGGGTGGGAGATGCCGGCCAGCTGGCTGCAGTCGGTCAACGCGATCCTGATCATCATCTTCGCGCCGATCTTCGCGTGGTTGTGGGTGCGGCTCGCCAAGCGCCACCTCGAGCCCTCGAGCCCCGCCAAGTTCTCTCTCGGCCTGATCTTGCTGGGTGCCGGCTTCGGGGTCATGGTGATGGCGTCCTTCGCCATCGGCGCGACTGTACCGGCGTCCGAGATCGGCTCGGTGGCGTCGAAGGCAGGGGCGCAATGGCTCGTGATGACCTACCTGCTCCACACCTTTGGCGAGCTCTGCCTGAGCCCGGTGGGTCTCAGCACCTTCACCAAGCTGTCTCCCCGGCGTTTCGTCGGGCAGATGATGGGCATCTGGTTCATGGCGGCGGCCCTCGGCAACGTCATCGCCGGCCAGGTGGCGGGCAACTTCGACACCTTGCCGCTCACCCAGCTCTTTGGCCAGGTGGCGATGTTCACCATCGGCGCCGGCATCGTCCTGGCGATCTTGATCAAGCCGATCCGCAAGCTGATGGGAGGCGTTCACTAGCGTCCCGGACGCACCCGAAAGCGTCTCGCTGTCTCGAACCTCCGCCGGCGTGTCGGGCCTTTGGTGCCTGCCGCCGGCGGAACTTTTGGCTCTAGCTATATTCCGGAATTCTAAGTCCTTATTTGCCGGCATCTTAGGTATGTGCAGCTGGAGAAGTGCCGTGCTATCATCGGCCGCCAGGCGGAGAACTTAACCGTTCGCTGGAGCGCGGCGCCCTAGGTAACTCGACGGGCGGCCGCAAACCTGGTCGCCGGTAGGCCGAGCCCCTACCGTCCGGAACAGGCCTGTGGGCACGTGAACACGTGTCGGAACGCTGCGACTCCCGCGGAGGCGCTCAGCCCCAGGCCGGGCTGTACAAGGGGTTCGATAGATGCTGAGCTGGCGCAACGCAAGCGGCCGACGTCCCTTCATTTCCTCGTCTCGACTCCTCGTACTGGCCTTCCTGACGCTCGGGCCAGCCGGCCTGGCACCGGCGGCCTTCGGCTCCGGCGAGTCCGTCTCCCTGACCAGTTTCGACCTGCCTCCGGGCGGATCGGTGACGATCACCTTCGAGGTCGACGTCGACAGCCCG
>JAGQSE010000482.1:7512-9493 GCA_020439725.1 Acidobacteriota bacterium | reverse complement strand
CTCGACGTCGTCGACCTGGCGGTCAGCAAGACCAACGGCACGACGACTTCGACGCCCGGCGGCACCACGACCTACACCATCACGGTGAGCAACAGCGGCCCGAGCAACGCGGTCGGGGCGACGGTGACGGACACCTTCCCGGGGATCCTTTCGGGGGTGACCTGGACCTGCGCGGCGAGCGCCGGGTCGAGCTGCACCGCGGCCGGCAGCGGCAATATCAGCGACGTCGTCACCGTGCTCGCCGGCGGAAACGTCACCTACTCGGCGACCGGCACCATCGACGCGGCGGCCACCGGCTCCTTGAGTAACACCGCCAGCGCGACGGCTCCGGCTGGCACTCTCGAGTGCGTCACGGCCAACAACTCGGCCACCGACACGGACACCCTCTCCGCCTCGTCGGACCTGGCGGTGACCAAGACCAACGGCACGACGACCTCGGTGCCCGGCAACCCCACGACCTACACGATCGCGGTGACCAACAACGGTCCCAGTGACGCGGTCGGTGCCTCGGTCACGGACACCTTCCCGGCGGCGCTCTCGGGCGTCACCTGGACCTGCGCTGCCAGTGCCGGTTCGAGCTGCACGGCGGCCGGCAGCGGCGACATCTCGGACACGGTGACGGTGCTGGTTGGCGGCAACGTGACCTATACCAACAGCGGTACCATCGACCCAGCAGCGACCGGCATTCTGAGCAACACCGCGAGCGCCGCGGTGGCCGCGGGTGCCAGCGATCCCACGCCGGGCAACAACAGCGCTACGGACACCGATACCCTGATCCCGGAGGCCGACCTCCAGGTGACCAAGACCGACGCCGCGGACCCGCCGGCGCCGGGCGACAACGTCGTCTACACCATCGAGGTCGAGAATCTCGGTCCCTCCGACGCCACCGGCGTGGTGGTCACGGACATGCTGCCGATGGGGCTGACGCTGGTGTCGACCAGCGGGTGTGCCGAGGACCCCAGCGGCGCGCCGACCTGCACCCTCGGCGCCATCGCCGCCGGTGCCAACGCCAGCTTCACCCTCGAAGCGGCGGCCGGTGCCCCGCCGCCGGTCTCGGTCACCAACCAGGCCTGTGCCGCGGGCAACGAGTCCGATCCAGTACCCGGCAACGACTGCGACAGCGAGGAGACGACCTTCGACGCGACGCCACCGACGGTGACCAACGTCGATTCGGTGGCCGATTCGGGCGACGGCATGGTCGAGGAGTGCGAGACCGTGCGCACCGAGATCGTCGAGATGAAGCTGACCTTCAGCGAGCCCGTCAACGTGGTCAACACCACCGATCCGGCGAGCGCCACCAACCCGGCCAATTACCGGCTGGTGACCGTGACGCCGGGCGCCGGCTTCGACACCACCGGCTGTACCGGCGGCACGGGCGCGGACACGGTGATCGCCATCGACTCCGTGAGCTGGGATGCCATGACCCTGACCGCGAGCGTGATGGTCAACGGTGGCTCGGCGGTGCCCGACGGGATCTACCGCCTGTTCGTCTGCGGCGACGTCGAGGACGAAGCTGGGAATCCCCTCGACGGTGGAGCCGGAGCGGGCACCGATTTCCGGCGCGGTTTCCGAGTCGACGCCGACAACCTGTTGGCCGATGGCCACTTCGATGACTACGACGCGGCCTGTGTCTTTGGTGCCTGGAACAGCTCGGACTTCGGGCAGGTGGAGATTTCGGCCGAAGACGTCGACACCTCGCCGCTCTCCGGCTCGGCCCACAACACGGTGGCGGCGGGCCCAGGCTTCGACCTCGAGCAATGCGTCGAGCTGCTGTCCGGGCAGCAGTACCGGTTGCGGGCGGACCTCCGGGTCGACGTGGCAGCGAGCACCGCGATTTTCGCCGAGCTGTCGTGCGAGTTCTTCGATCAGGCGGCCTGTGCGGGGACCAGCCTCGGCACCGAGAGCCTGCCCAATGCGGTCTTCGACACGGCCATGGGCTGGTTGCCTCTCGAGCTCACCTTCCGGGCGCCCACCGGCACCG
>JAGQSE010000482.1:0-7383 GCA_020439725.1 Acidobacteriota bacterium | reverse complement strand
TCCCGCTGGACCCTGACCGTCCCATGAGGCAGCTGATGAACCACCGCACCGCCCTCTCGCTGCGCCCGTCGTTGACCTCGCTGCTGCTGGCGGCGGCCGTGACGCTGATCACGGCCCAGCCCGCCGGCGCCATCGAGGCGACCTTCGAGCTGCGCTCCGCACCCCCGCCGGCTGAGCTGCTGCCACCGATCCCCGGGGGAGACGTCTACCCGGTGCAGCTGGTGATCGACGACGACCTCCAGGAAGGTGCCTTTGGAGTGGCCGGCGCCGGTGGGGCCCGGCAGTTTCTGTGGTTCAACCGGTTCAGCCGGCCGCCCGGGGTCGATCAGTTTTCGCTGGCGGAGATCTGGGTCCTCTTCCCCGGCGGTGCCGGGATCCAGGCGGGGCAGGCCATCGAGCTGGTGGTCTATCGCGATCCCGATGGCGACCCGCTCACCGGTGCGGAGCTCCTCGCTACGGTCGACGAGACGGTGCAGGTGGCCGATGACCTGACCTTCTCGGTCTACACCCTCGCCACCCCCATCGACGTTCCCGCGGGCGGCGACGTGCTGATCGGCGTCATCGACCGCTGGGTGACCAGCGGGGTCACGCCCCCGGTCAACCCGGCGGCGGTGGACCTCACCGCGTCGCAGGGGCGCTCCTGGTTCGCGCTGTGGACCGGCGACCCACCGGAACCACCGGTCTTTCCGCCCACGAGCCTCCTCGTCCGCCTCGACGACTTCAGCCCACCGGCGGCGGGCAACTTCATGATCCGCGGCTTCGGCAACGGACCCCCGGTCATCGCGATCCCTACCTTGGGCCAGTGGGGGCTCGCCAGCCTGGCTCTGCTGCTGATCGCGACGGCGCTCCTCCTGCTGCGTCGCCGTCGCGCCACGACGGCGCTTCTGGCCGGGATCCTGGTGTCCTCCTTCGCCCTGCCAGCGACGGCGCAGGTCGACATCGACACGTTCCAGACGAACCAGGCCGCCCTCAGCGCACCGCCGACCGCGAGCTCGTCGCAGGCCGGCGTCATGGTCGGCGGCACCCGCGACCTACGACTCGAGCAGACCGCCGGCGCCGGAACGGACACCGCCGAGGTCACCGGCGGTGGGCTGGTACTTGCGGCAGCTGCCGGCGACACCGCCCGGCTCACCGTCACCTGGGACGCGGACTCGGATCCCTCAGCCCTCGGTAGCATCGCCCCGCCCATCGACCTGCCGGGCTCCGGCGGGCTGAGCAGCTTCCGTATCCGCTCCGCGGCCACCGGCAATCCTGCGAGCCTGGTGATGACGGTCTATTCGACCCCGGCCAACGCCTCACGCGCGGCGCTGCTGCTGCCGGTGGGTGCCGCGGGAGACCTCTATCTGAGCTTCTCCGACTTTCGTACGAGCGCCGGCACCGGAGCCGATTTCTCGGCGCTGACCGCCTTCTCGATCGACGTCACCGCCGAGGACGGCACCGCGGTAGTGATCGACGAGATCGTCGCCGAAGCGCCCCAGATCGCCGCGTCGAAGACCGACGCGCTCACCGTCGACGTCGACATGGACTCGACCGCCGACCCGGGGGACCGGGTGACCTACACCGTCACCATCACCAACACCGGCGCCGAGGCGGTGGCCATCAACCTGGCGGACACCATCGACGCCAACACCACCCTGGTCTCGGGCAGCGTCTCTTCGACGCCGGTGCCCAAGCCCGACCAGTACCGCGCCGTGGGCAACGTCACGCTCCACGCCAACGGCGGCCTGGGGCGTCCGGGGTTGCTGGCCAACGACCAGGATCCGGACGGCGGCACGCTGACCGTCACGAGCACGGTGATCGCCACCGCTCAGGGCGGCACCGCGACGATCACCGATGCCTCGACCGGTACCTTCGACTACGACCCGCCGGCGGGTTTTCGCGGCGTCGATACCTTTTCCTACGACCTCGAGGACGACGACGGCAACATGGCCTCGGCGCGGGCGACGGTCGACGTCACGGGCATCGTCTGGTTCGTCGACAACACGCACGGCGGCCCCTTCGAGGGGACGCAGGCCAACCCCTTTGCGACCATGGCCGCCGCCGAGGCGGCTTCGGCACCCAACGACATCATCCGTGTCCGTGAGGGCGACGGCACCGCCACCGGGCAGAACGCCGGCTTCTCGCTGAAGCCCGGTCAGCGCATCTTCGGCGGAGCCGCGGACCTGATCCTCGACGGCGACTTGATCGAGGCCGGAGCCGGAGTCTCGGTGCACGGCAACACCGCCGGCAACGGCTTCAACCTGGCCGACGACTCGGTGATCCGTGGTCTGCGCATCGACCCGTCGACGGGCGACGGCCTGGCGGGCAACGCCGTATCCAACGTCCTGATCGAGAACGTGGTGATCAACCCCTCGGGAACCGCCGGCGGCATCTCGCTCACCGGCCAGACCGGCGGCTTCACCTTCGCCAGCAGCGCGATCACCGCCGCCAGCAGCAGCTCGGGTACGGCGGTCGCGATCTCCGGTGGCAGCGGCAGCTTCGACTTTTCGGGTAGCACCATCGCCAAGGCCGGTGGCGGATTGATCCTTGTCGGAGGGGTCATGGGGGGCACCTTCGACTTCACGGGCTCCGCCCCGACGCTGAGCTCCGGGTCGAGCGACGGCATCGCCCTCAACAACAACACGGGCAGCACCTTCACCTTCGACACCCTCGGTGCGATCACCACCGGCTCCGGCTCCGGCATCCGCATCGACGCCAGCGGCACGGTCAACCTCGGCACGGTGGCCGCTGTCAGCGCCACCGGCGGCTCGGCCCTCGACATCGCGGGTACGACGGTGGTCAAGACCGGCGGCGGTACCCTCACCTTCCCGAGCCTGTCGTCGACCAACGGCACCCTCGGCATCCGTCTCAACGGCGTCGCGCCCGCGGTTGCTGTCACCGGTGCGACGACCGTGTCGAACGCCGGTGCCGGTATCGACCTGACATCGAGCGGCGCCTTCTCGTTTGCTTCGCTGTCGGTGACCACCAGCGCCGGAGCCGGGCTCAAGACCAGCTCGACGGGTTTGGTGACGGTGACCAACCCCGCGAGCTCGATCCAGGCTACCGGCGGTCCGGGCGTCGACATCACCGGTACGGCGCTCAACATGGCGCTGGCGACGCTGACCTCGACCAACAGCACCGGGCGTGGTCTGAGCTTCAGCGCGGCGTCGGGGACGCTGAACGCGGCGGGCGGTTCGGTGACGGGGGTGCCCAACGGCAACCGTGGCGTGTCGATCAACGGTGGCTCGCTCGCGCTGACCTATGGCGGCACGGTCACCTACACCGCCAACGACTACGCGGTCCGCATCCAGGACACCTCGTCGGGCTCCGCCACCTTCAACGCCAAGGTGAGCGCCGGAGCGAGCTCCCTCGGCATCTATGTCTCGAACGCCGACAGCAACGCCACCTTCGCCGACCTCGACCTGGGGACGAGCGTCTCGCCCATGACCCATTCCGCGATCAATCTGCTCAACGGCTCGAACGGGACCTTCTCCTTCGCCGACACGCAGGTGTTCACCAGCGGGGCGGCGGGCGTCGTCGCCAACAACGGCGGCAACGTCGCATTCACCGGCACGGGGAATCGCATCACGGCGACGAACGGCCGGGCGTTGACCTTCGAGAACGGCACCACCATCTCCGCTGCCGGTGCCACCTTCGAGCGCATCGATGCCAGTGGGTCGGACCGCGGCATCCGGCTGGCTTCGGCGGGTGCCAATGGATTCTCGGTCACCGGTCTTGGAACCACCACGGGCTCCGGCGGAACCCTGCAGAACATCACCGCCCGGGGCATCGAGGTCATCGGCACCAACAACGTCTCGTTCAAGAACATGGCCCTCACCGACGCCGCCACCACCAACGGGGCCGATCCCACCGACGCCAACGGCGCCTGCGGCGGCCTGACGCTGGGGCAGAACCTCGGGTGCAACGCATCGGTCCACCTGGAGACCGTGAGCGGCGCGACGTTGGACAACGTCCAGGTGCTGCGCAGCGCCCAGATCGGTATCAACGGCAACAACGTCACCGCCTTCTCGCTCCTGAACAGCACGGTGACCGACGCCGGTGATCAGGCCAACGAGTTCTCTCTCAAGTTCCGCGACCTCCTGGGCACCTCCGTGATCACCAACTCGACCGTGAGGCGCACCATCTCGACCGGTACCGAAGTCGACCAGGTACGGATCCAGAACGTCGCGAGCACCCCTCTCGACCTCACCGTGACCAACAGCCATTTCGATACCAACGCGGCCGATGGACCGACGTCGGCGTTCGAGAACACGGGCTTCATCGCCACCGGTCATGGCAGCGCGGACATGCGTCTGACCTTCAACGGTAGCTTCTTCCAGAACAACAAGGGGCCGGGGCTGACGGTGGGTGTCAACGACACGGCGAGCAACGCGACGGTCGACTACATCGTCAACGGCGGCACTTTCACCAACAACAACGTCGGACTCGAGGCCATCGCCGCCGGTGCCGCCTCGACGGTGACCTTCGACATTAACGGGGCGATGGTCGACGACAACCCCGCGGCGGGGATCAACGTCGATCTCAACTCGAGCTCGGGTGCCGGGGTGACCCTCCAAGGTCACGTGCGCAACAACACGGTCACCCATACCGGTGCCGGTGATTGTGTCCAGGTCAACACCCGCGGTGCCGGTCACGCCATCGTGGCGATCACCGGCAACACGCTCAACGAGAGCGGTTTCGAGCGCGCCATCGACGTTTCGACCCAGGAGGGGAGCGGTGACCTCGACGTGGTGATCACCGGCAACACCCTCAACATGACGGGTCCGAACCCGCTCCGCGCCATGAACGTCAACTCGGGTGCCGACACCGGCGACTCGGGGACCATGTGCGCCAAGGTGGGCGGCTCGACCGGTGCCGAGAAGAACACGGTCAACAGCATTTCGGGCGGTGACACCAGGATCCGCGTGCGCCGCCGTGAGTTGACGAACGTCAACCTCGAGGGTCTTCCCGGTCCCTACCCGCAGACCGACATGACGACGATCGTCAACTACATCGCCAGCCAGAACACGGGCGCTACCGGAGATGCGACGGTAGGTGGAGGGTTCGGCAACGCCACGTGCTCGGTTCCGCCCATGCCCTGACGTCCGATCAGGGGTTTCGTTCCCGGTCCCTACAGAGAGGAGACGCGCATGTCTGAGCCCTTTCTAGCCGAGGTGAGGATCGTCGGCTTCAACTTCGCACCGCGAGGTTGGGCGTTTTGCGACGGCCAGATCCTACCCATCAACCAGAACCAATCGTTGTACTCGCTTCTGGGTACGACCTACGGGGGAGATGGGAGGACGACCTTCGCCCTGCCCGATCTCCGGGGCCGGACGCCGATCCATGTCGGGCGGAGCGACGGTGGTGAACATCACTCGTTGGGACAGAAGAGTGGAGAAGAGACGCACACCTTGAGCGTCAACGAGATGCCTCAGCACGACCACGTGGCCTACGCGGATTCCACGGACGGCAACACGCCGGTGCCGCAGGGTGGCTTCCTGTCGCAGACCCCGAGCCGGATCTACAACGATCCGACGAACCTGGTGGACCTCCGTAGCGGAACGGTGACCAATGTCGGTGGCAGCCAAGCCCACGACAACATGCAGCCGTACCTGGCGCTCAATTTTTGCATCGCGCTCCAGGGCTTGTTCCCGAGCCGGAACTGAGGAGGTCACAGATGTCTGAACCCTTTGTCGGTGAGATCCGCATGTTCGCGGGCAACTTCGCTCCTCGTGGTTGGGCCTTTTGTGACGGCCAGCTCCTGGCGGTCAGTCAGAACGACGCTCTCTTCTCGCTCCTCGGGACCATTTATGGCGGCGACGGACGCACGACCTTCGGACTTCCCGATCTCCGCGGCCGGATTCCGATCCACGCCGGCCACGGGCCCGGTCTGTCCGAGCGCCGGTTGGGTGCCAAGGGCGGCGAGGAGAAGGTCACCCTGACCGTCAACCAGATGCCCAGCCACGGCCATCCCATGAAGGCCTCCGCGGACACCGCGCTCGACATCGCTCCTCAAGGCAAGGTCCTCGCGGAGTCGACGGTGGCGTCGATGTACATCAACGATATCCAGTCGGTCAGCCTCAACCCGGAGTCGATCAGCAAGGTGGGCGGCTCTCGTTCGCATACCAACCTGATGCCCTTCCTGTGCATCCACTTCATCATTGCCCTGGTCGGCATTTACCCGTCTCGACACTAAGGGGGCCGTACGATGTCCGAACCGTTTATCGCTGAAATCCGCATCTTTGCCGGCAACTTCGCCCCCCGCGGTTGGGCCTTTTGCAATGGACAGTTGCTCCCGATCTCCCAGAACACCGCTCTCTTCTCCTTGATCGGGACCACCTATGGCGGTGACGGCCGCACGACCACGGCGTTGCCGAATCTCGAAGGTCGCGCGCCGATGCACCCGGGACGTGGTCCCGGCCTGACTGACAGGCGCTTGGGCCAGCGGGGTGGAGTCGAGACGGTGACCCTGACCGAGGCGGAGATGCCGAACCACAATCACACGGTGATGGTGGCCAACGAGATCGGTGAGCTCCGTGGACCCGCCAACCACGCGCTGGCGCGCTCCTCGGGTGCCACCGCCTACACCGCCTCGAAGACCACACTGGTCCCGCTGGCCGAGCAGGCGCTGCCCTCGGCCGGGGGCAGCCAGGCGCACAACAACATGCAGCCCTTCCTGACGATGAACTTCATCATCGCCCTGGTCGGGCTCTACCCGTCGCGCAGCTGACGCAGAGGGTAGATCGCCTCGCCGAGCTCCGGCGGGGGACCTGGAAGGCCCGGTAGCCGAGAGGTTGCCGGGCCGTTCTCTTGGATCTCTTAGACTCGAGAAGATGCTACCGACGAGGATTCCGATGAGCACCGAGATCGAGCGCCGCGCCATCACCGACGACGACCTGCCGTTTCTCTCTCGTCTCTATGCGAGCACGCGCGAGGAGGAGTTGGCACCGCTGCCCTGGAGCGACGAGCAGAAGCGGGTCTTCCTCGAGCAGCAGTTCAACGCCCAGCACGTCTTCTATCAGCAGCAATTCCCCGACGCGGTTTTCGACGTGCTCCTGGTCGGCGGTGAGCCCGCTGGCCGCCTGTACCTCGTTCGCTGGACCCGCGAGATCCGCATCGTCGACATCGCGCTGCTACCCGAGTTTCGCGGTCGAGGTCTCGGCGGCGGGCTCCTCGAGGGGATCCTCGACGAGGGGCGGCGGGAGGGCAAGAAGGTCTCGATCCACGTCGAGCGCAACAACCCCGCGATGCACCTCTACCGCCGCCTCGGCTTCGTAGACGTCGAGGACAAGGGGGTCTACCTCCTCATGGAGTGGCAGCCCGAAGCGTGAACGAGAGATCGAGGGCGTTGCTCGGTGGGCTGGCGCCCACCCTACAGCGCGCGGCTTTCGGACCGGACGTAGG
>JAGQSE010000481.1 GCA_020439725.1 Acidobacteriota bacterium | reverse complement strand
TCGCGAGCTCGTCGCCGCCTACACCCGGGGCGTCAACGCCGGGATCGCCGATCTCGAGACGCCGCCCTTCGAATACCTGGTGTTGCGGCGGCAGCCGGCGCCGTGGACCGAGACCGACTCGGTGCTCATGCTCCACAGTCTCTTCGTCATGCTCCAGGGCAGCGCCCAGCGTTACGAGGCGGACCTCGACGCGCTCCACCGCTGTCTGCCCGCGGGGACCTACGACCTCATGACCCCGGTGGGCACCCCTCTCGACGCGCCCCTCGACGGCGACCCGCTGCCCTGGCCGACGGTGCCCGAGCCGCTGGGGACGGTGCCCGCAGCGCCACCGGCGGAGATCCCCGCCGGCGAGGCCGGCTCCGAGGGCGCCATGGGGGGAGACGAGCAGGCGGCGCTCGTCCCCGGCTGGCAAAGGGCCCTCGGCGTCCCGGCGCTGCGAACCGACGCTCTCGAGGGGCTCGAGGTGGCCGGCAGCAACTCGTGGGTGGTGTCGGGCGAGCACACGGCCCACGGCGGCGGCATGCTCGCCCTCGACATGCACATGGGCTACACGCTGCCCAACATCTGGTACCGCACCGTCCTCGAATGGCCCGACGCCGAGGGCGTGAAGCACCGTCTCGCGGGCATCACCCTGCCCGGTCTGCCGCTCTTGGTGGCGGGCAGCAACGGCGACGTCGCCTGGGGTTTCACCAACGGCCGCACCGACTCCCTAGACCTGGTGCTCCTCGAGCCCGACCCGGAGGACGCGGACCGCTACCTGACCCCCGACGGTCCCCGCGAGTACGAGGTCTTCGAGGAACGCATCGAGGCGCCGGGTCAGGAGCCGGTCATCGAGCCGGTGCGCTGGACGATCTGGGGACCGGTGGTGGACGACGCCGTCGACGGCCACCCGGCGGCGGTGCGCTGGGTGCCCCACGACCCCCACGCCGTCAACCTCGAGCTGAGCGCCATGGAGACCGCCACCAGCGCCGCCGAGGCCCTCGACATCGGCCGCCGCGCGGGCCTCCCTTCGCTCAACCTGCTGGTGGCCGACCGCCAGGGTCACATCGGCTGGACCATGGTCGGCCGGGTGCCGCGGCGGGTCGGCCACGACGGCCGGCTGTCGATGCCCTGGTCGTCGGCGGCGGTGGGCTGGGACGGCTTCCTGGCGCCGGAGGAGGTGCCGGCGATCCTCGACCCGCCCTCGGGCCGCCTGTGGTCGTCGAACCAGCGAGCGCTGGGAGGCATCGACGACGGCGTCCTGGGCGACGGCAACTTCGGTCTCGGCGCCCGCGCCGGTCAGATCCGCGACGGCCTGATGGCCCTCGACAGCGCCACCGAGAAGGACATGCTGGCGATCCAGCTCGACGACCGGGCGCTCTTCCTGGCGCGCTGGCGGCAGGTGCTGCTCGACGCCCTCGACCCCGCGGCCCTCGAGGGGCACCCGCGGCGGGCGGAGCTGCGGCGGCTGGTCGAGGGCTGGGAGGGTCGTGCCGCCGTCGACGCCGTCGGCTACACGCTGGTCCGCGACTTCCGCCTCGAGCTCGGCGCCCGGCTCTTCGCCGCGGTCGCCGGCGGCTGCGAGATGCCCGAGGAGGACTACGACTACGTCGACGACTACGGCCAGGCCGAGGGCGCTCTTTGGGCGCTCCTCGAGGCTCGCCCCCCGGAGGTCGTGGCCGGGGTCGATGGCGGCTGGAACGGCTTCCTGCTGGCGGCGGTGGACCAGGTCATCGACGCGGTGGAGGAGCGCGGCGAGACCCTCGCGGTCCAGACCTGGGGGGAGCGCAACCGCCTGCACATGACCCACCTCTTCAGCCGCATCGCCCCCGGACCCATCCGCCGCTGGCTCGACATGGCTCCCGAGCCGCAACCCGGCGACTTCTACATGCCGCGGGTGCAGAGCAACTCCTACGGGCCGTCGGAGCGCATGGTGGTGGCGCCGGGTCGCGAGGCCGAGGCGATCTTCCACATGCCCGCGGGGCAGAGCGCCCACCCCATGTCGCCCCACTACCGCGACGGCCAGGAGGCCTGGCTCCATGGCGAGCCGACATCCTTGCTTCCCGGGGAGACCCGCCAGACCCTCGAGCTGGTCCCCGCCGGCGAGGACCGCTGATCGCCGCCCGCTGCGACGACTTGGAGGACCCGCCATGAGCCAGCGCCACGATCGATCCGACCCGAGCCCCCGGCCGAGCCCGGGGTCCTCGGCGGAACCGTGTGCCGGCGTGGCGAAGTCCGGTGGCGAGTCGATCCACGGGCGCGTCCTCGCTCAGGCTCGGCGTACTCCCGAGGCGGTCGCCGTGGAGGACTTCCGGGGCACCCTCACCTACGCCGGGCTGGCGCGGCGCTCCGCTGCCTTGGCGCGCCGGCTCGCCGATCACGGCGC
>JAGQSE010000480.1 GCA_020439725.1 Acidobacteriota bacterium | reverse complement strand
CACCGCCTCGGCCTCGTCTTCACCCAGCGGCTGGACGACGCAGGTCAGGAGCCGCCCGACCTCCTCGCGCGCCGACTCGGGCACCAGCAGCCGCGCCCCACCTGGGGTCCAGCCGGACATCCCCGGCCCGAAGATCCCGATGTCCTCGCTCTGGACGAGGAAGGGGATGCCGTGCTGATCGAGCGCATGGCCGACGGTCTCGGCCTCGAGGCGGGACGGGAAGCTGGCGATCTCGACGAAGCGTTGCTTCATGGGGGACCCTCTAGGGTGGCTCGTGGAGCTTCGTGATCGGTTTGGAACGCCTCCTTCCGAGACGGCGCGCCGGCCTGATTATACGGCGCCCGCCCAGACGCTCCCGGGGTCGCGGGAGAGGGCTCTCGAGGGGCTCATGCCGCGCTGCGGCGTGATAGCCTGACAGTGTGTAGACGGCTGCTCACGGGCCCTGCACACTTACTGAGAGACATGGCGGGCGGACTCTGACGCCGCCCGGAAGCCGATACGGGCCCCACGCCGGGGCTCGGCCAAAACCAGAGGTCAAGGAGACGGTCATGACACGCAGGGTGCACAACTTTGGAGCGGGTCCGGCGGCGCTGCCGCTCGACGTCCTGGAAGAGGTTCAGCGACAGTTGCTCGATTTCGAAGGGACCGGGATGTCGATCCTCGAGATGAGCCACCGGAGCGGCGTCTACGACCGGATCCACCACCAAGCCATGGTGGACATCCTCGAGCTCCTCGGCGGGGGAGACGACCACGTGGTGCTGTTCATGGGGGGTGGCGCGCGGACGCAATTCGCGGTGGTGCCGATGAATCTCCGTCCCCCCGGCGCCGCCGCCGACTACTTGACCACCGGCAGCTGGAGCGAGATGGCCTTCGCCGAGGCGAAGAAGGGAGGCGCCGCCCACGAGCTGTGGTCGAGCGCCGCCTCCGGTCACAGCAGCGTCCCGGCCCGGGGTGAGTACCAGGTCCACCCGGGCGCCGCCTATCTGCACTACACGAGCAACAACACCATCGCCGGTACCCAGTACACCGACCTCCCCGCCGCCGGCGACGTCCCCCTGGTTTGCGACATGTCCTCGGACATCTTCAGCCGCCCCATCGATCTCGCCCGCTTCGGCCTGATCTATGCCGGTGCCCAGAAGAACCTCGGTCCCGCCGGTGTGACGCTGGTCGTGGTTCGGAAGGACCTCCTCGAGCGCAGCGGTCCGCACCTCGCCGACACGCTCTCCTACGCCAAGATGGCTGCCAAGGACTCGCTTCTCAACACGCCCCCGGTCTTCGCGATCTACATCGTCGGGCTGGTGGTGAGGCGTCTCCTCGACCAGGGCGGCCTCGAGACGGTTTCCCAGAAGAACGACGAGAAAGCCAGCCTTCTCTACGACGCCATCGACTCCTCCGACGGCTTCTACCGCGGCCACGCCCAACCCGCCAGTCGCTCGAAGATGAACGTCACCTTCCGCCTCGCCACCCCTGAGCTGGAAGCCGCCTTCGTCAAAGCCGCCGCCGAGCACGACCTGGTAGGCCTCAAAGGCCACCGCTCCGTAGGCGGCATCCGCGCCTCGATCTACAACGCGGTGGGGCTCGAGTCGGTCAAGGCGCTGGTGGAGTTCATGGGGACGTTTGCTGCGGGGCGGGGGTGAGAGTGTTCGGTGGGGTACTTTCTTCGTCAGTCGTCGGATCCTTGACCTTAAAAGGAATCGCCACTAGGGACTGGCAGACTTTGCCTTTCTTCGAGGCTATGGTAGCAAAGTAGTGAATACAGCCTTCGCCATGGAGAATGGGCATCTCGCTACCCTGGTTAGATATCCATTGCGCCAGGTGCAGGGAATCTTCGTTGAAGAAGATCGCATCCCTAAGGAGGAGGTCCGCCTTGCCCACTGCTCGCTGTGCTTCCCACTCCTTGATGGTGTACGGCGTAGCAAGAGCCGAGAGATGCTGAAACTTCAGAGGAGCGGTCACGACTTTGCCTTCTTCGATTCCTAGCGACAGGTCTTCCACGATTGCAAAACCGAAGTCAGGTATTTGCAACTCAAGCTCGTCGGCAAAGATCGTTCCATCACCCGTATTGGCAATCGTGATCGAGGTGTCCGACTTGATTGCCGCCCAGCTGACCGAGGATCGCTGCCTCATCTGGGAAAGCTGGTTGAGGAAGAAGGGCGCAGCAGAGATGATGACAGCGATCGACGCGCCGATGAGAGAGCTGTGGCGAAGGCCGTTCAGCCAGCGGTTTTGGTAGCAGCCGCAGGTGGGGCAGAGCTTTGCCTTCTCGAGTATCTTCGCTTGACAGAGTCTGCAAAGCTTCTCGTCATCCTGCACTGCCGCACGCTCTTCATCGTCCAGGTCTGTCACACTGCCCTCAGGGGTAGGTTTGGTACTTCACTCCACCACAGCAACCATCCGAGCAACAGCTTCCACAGTTGTTACTGACGGCGCATCCACAGATGGTGTAGCTCCCGCAATTGACGCAGCAACCTTCGGGAATCGGCATATGACCCTCAGAATCTGACAGCTCCATCAAGTCGTCTGCTTTGAGGCCGACCCATTCATCGTCGATTATTCGTTCGGTGATAGCAACGAAGCGCACGCTGAAGGCGCCGGGAAGGTCCAGGCGGTCGTCCTTGTTTCCAATCTCGAGGGATCGCACCTGATCGCCGACCTGTTCAATTCCTTCTTCGCCGTTTTCCGTCTTGAGGCCGCGGAGAACCATTACGTCGACCTGTTTAGGGTTCTCGCTGGAAATCACCGGCACCAGATAGTAAGAGTCGCCGGTTTCTTTGTCACGCAAAGTAATCATGCCGCCGTCGCGAACCTGGATCGTGCTCTCCTGTTCGTCGGGAAGCACAACGGTTGCCTTCAAGACTCGCGGTGAGACTGGGATGGAGAACGGCGGCTGGCCAAGCGCATAGGCTGTCGGGCCTAGGGCCGCAAGGACGGCGAATCCTGCCAAAGTGAACTTGACGAGGGTTCGGTTGAAGCTTTTACTGACCATGAACATCTCCTCCAGGCGCTGAAGAACAGCGAATCGTTGGAAAGTTCGGTCTTCTGCGCGCTGCAGGACGGCGAACGAAACGGTGGTCGCCTTCTGGCTGATCGAGGTTCTCAGAACTCAGCCAAGAAAAATTCATATACGAACGACAAACAACAAAGAGGCAGAGTGGATCTCGAACGCTTCTGCTTCGATGGCCAGCGTCGCGGAGTGAGTACCCCAAGGCATTAGCGGAATCGAATGCTTCGGCAACCCGACAATGATCGTGTGCCCCTTCGAGTATTAGATAGCGGAAGGCCTTGGCTGAAGAGGTCAAGGGACGCCAGGGTCTCTTTGGTTTTCGAGCTAGAATCATCGTCGAGTCACCGAAAGCCCCCAAAGGGGCGCGACCTCTTGTTGAAGAGGACATCGCTGCAGGTAGTCATCAGGTCTCAGCCTTCAATCATACTAGATAACGTGCATGCATTCTATGATCGCGAGACAAGGCCATAGAGAATACGCTCAGGGGTGCCGCTTGTCGAATTTCGGAGGCTAATTCTTCTCATCGAGTGCGCTCGGCTTACGCCTAGATGTATTTTGTCGCAACAAGCTCTCTGTAGGGGCCAGTGCCAACATGCCAAGAAGGGCCTCGTTGAGGCCATCTTCCACCCTCATCGCCGGCTGCGGCTACGTAGGCACCGCCTTGGCCCGGCTTCTGGCAGCCGACGGCCACAAGGTCTATGGCCTGCGCCGGTCCCGGGACGTTGACGTCCCCGGTGTGGAGACGGTGCGGGCGGATTTGGGGGATTTGGCATCGCTGCGAGGGCTGGCGCCGGGTATCCAAGCAGTGGTCTATGCGGCCTCCGGTGGAGAACGATCCGAGGAGGCGTATCGGCGGGCTTATGTGGAAGGGCCGCGGAATCTGCTGCGGGCGCTCGAAGAGGGCGGGCAGCGGGTGGAGCGGTTCGTGTTCGTGTCCTCGACCGGAGTCTACGCGCAGGACGATGGGGAGTGGGTGGATGAGAGGTCGGTGACCGAGCCTGGCGGGTTTTCCGGGAGGCTGCTGCTCGAGGGCGAGGCGGTCGTGCGGGAGGGGCCGTTTCCGGCGACGGTCTTGAGGCTCGCGGGGATTTACGGGCCGGGGCGGACGCGGATGATCGAGCAGGTGCGGCGGGGGGAGGCGCGGTGCACGGCGGAGCCGAGCTATACCAACCGGATCCACCGCGATGATTGTGCGCGGGCGCTCCAGCACATCCTGTCGCTCGAGGCTCCCGACGACCCTTACCTGGGCGTCGACGACGATCCCGCCGATCGATCGGCGGTGCTGCGCTGGCTGGCGGTGCGGTTGGGGCGGCCGATGCCGGAGGTCGAGGACAGTGCGAGCTCCGGGGTCGGCGGGACCAACCAGCGAGCGGGTGGCAGGAACAAGCGGTGTTCGAATGCGCGGCTTGTCGGCTCGGGATTCCGCCTGCGATATCCGAGCTTCCGCGACGGCTACGCCGCGATGCTCGCTGCGGATGACGCGGAGTGACTCAGGGCACGCGCCGCCAGCTGAGGACCTTTGGACCGCCGACGCCGAGCTGGACCTGGGCCTCGGCGCGTCGGGTGGCGCCCAGGTAGCGCGCCGATACGACCACGCGGACCTTCTCGAAACCCGAAGCGGTCACCGTGCTCTCGAGCTGGGCGTTCTTGAACTCGTAGGGGTCGTAGCCGGGGAAGGACGCGTCCTCGGCCAGCTCGCCAAGGGCTTCGGCGAGGGCGGCGTCGGCGAGAGCGGTCAGGCGGACGTCGCGGCCGAGACGGCGGGTCTCGCGGATTTCGAGGCCCAGCGGAACGGTGATCACCACGATCGCCAGACTCACCAGGAGCAGCGTCAGGAGCGCGATGGCGAGGGCGCTGCCGCGCTGGTGATGCGAACCTCGGGCGGGTCGTCTCACCACCGGCGGGTCCTCGGGAAGCCACGGAGGGCGACGCGAAGCGACAGTGTCCTGGTCTTCACCTTGAGCTCCGCCGGGGTGGTGCGGAGCCGAGGGACCGGGTCGTGGAGCTCGACCTCGATCTCGACGTCGACCAGGTCCGACTGGACCGTCCGCCAGCGCCAATCGGCTACCGGCCGCAGCATCGTCCTCGAGCTCTTCACCGTGCCGTCCGCAGCCAGTACCGAGCGCACCAGATCGTGGTCGTTCTGCTGGTAGAGCACCGTCCCGGCGGGATCACCTTCGAGCGCCAGCGCGCCGTTGGTCCAGATCGGCGACGTGGTCAGGGTCTTCGACGACTCCCCGAGATCCTTGCGTAGCTGCGCAAGCGTCACGGTGACGACGGGATCCTGCGCCCGGCGCTCGGCGTCGAGGAAGAGCTGGCGGCTCTCGAGCAGCATCCGCACCGCCAGCAGGAGCCCGAGGAGCACGATGGACAGCGCCACCAGCGCCTCGATGACGGTGAAGCCCCGCGCGCCGCGGCGCCTCATGGCCCGGTCCAGGTCATCGTGTCGAGGACGACCTTGCGGCGATCACCGCGTACCTGGTAGCTGGCGGTGACTTGGACCTGGGCCAAACCCGGCGGCTCGATGGGGGTGACGTCGAGCTCGAGGTCGACCCCTGGCGGCAGCGGCGGCGGGACCGCGGTCCAGTGCACCGAGCCGCTCTCCACCTCGACCGCGCCGGCACGCAGCGACTCGGCGACTGCTTCGGCCGCCAGCAGGGCCCCGCGCCGGGCTTCGAGGGATTGGACGATGCGGAGGTGTTGGCCGACCGCGGCGGCGCCGAGCAGCAGCGTGATGGCGAGGATCGTCAGGGCCACCAGCGCTTCGACCAGGCCGAAGCCGGAGACGGCCGCTGGACGCGCTCGTTTCATGACGCTCGTTCGAGGGCCTCCCCCTGGGGCAACGAGACGATGAACTGGCTGCCGACGCCGAAGGTCGAGCGGCAGCGGATGCGTCCGCCGTGGCGCCGGACCAGCGTCTGCGCGTAGGCCAGACCGACGCCCTCGCCTTCCGAGTCGACATTGCCGATACGCCGGAAGGGGGCGAAGATCTTGTCGAAATCCTCCTCCGCGATCCCACGCCCGTTGTCCTCGACGTGGATCCGGACCTCCTGGTCGAGCTCCTCGGCCCACAGGTGGATCTTGGGCGAGCGCTCCGGCGAGCGGTAGTTGAGCGCGTTGCCGATCAGGTTGCTCAGCACCTGCTCGAGCGCCATGCGGTCGGCGCACACCGCGGGCAGGGTGTCGACCGTCAGCATGGCCTGGCATTGCTCGATCTGGAACGCCAGCGTGCCGAGGATGTGCTCGATCAGCTCGCCCAGGTCCAGCTCCTCGATCGACAGCTCCTGGTGACCGGCGCGCGACAGCTTGAGCAGCGCCAGGGTGAAGTCGTTGAGCCGTAGGACGGACATCTCGATGAAGCGTAGCGCGTCTTGGGCGTCCTCGTCGAAGAACCGCCGAAGGGCGGCGCGCGGCTCGTCGTCGGCATGGCCTTCGAGGTCGCCGACGATGGGTCGGATGGTGTCAAGGGCGGCGCGGAGCTCGCCGGCGAAGCCCTGGAGGTTGATCAGCGGCGCCCTGAGGTCGTGGGACACCATGTAGAGCAACGCCTTCATCTCCTGGGTCGCCGCCTGCAGGTCGGCGGTGCGCTCCTCGACGCCGCGCTCGAGGTCGTCGCGGGCCTCGCGCAGCGCCACCTGCGCCCGATCGAGCTCCTCGATGCGATGCGACAGGTCGCCGATGGTGGCCTGGAGCTCGTCGGCCATGGCGTTGAACTCCGACGCCAGCTCACCGATCTCGTCGCGGCTAGCGAGGTCGATGCGATGGTCGAGGTCGCCCCGGCCGATGCGTGCGACGCCCGCGCGCAGCCGGCTCAGGGGGTCGACCAACCGGGTGCGGGTGAACTGAACCATCCCCGCCACCAGGATGGCCAGGAGGAGGACCAGGACCAGCAGCACCAGCGCCTGGGCCAGCGCCGGGCCGACGGCATCGACCAGCGGTTCCTCGATGACGGCGTACCAGGGGAGGATCTGGAGCGGTACCGCGCTGCCCAGCACCCAATGGTCCTCGAGGTCTCGATAGACGTGGAGCCCCGGTTGTGCGAGGGCTCCGATCGGCCGGCCCAGGGCGGTGTCCAGGGCCTCCTCACTCTGCACCCGTCTGAGGTCGTGGTGGACGAGCAAGCGGTTGTCGGTGTCGCTGATGTAGACATGGCCGTGCTTGCCGACGGTCAGCGAGGTCACCGTGGACCACAACGAGGAAAGGTCGAGCTGCGCCTGGAGGGCATAGGCCGTTGCCGCGGATGCTTCGTCCAGCGGCAGCGTCAGGCGGAGGAACGGCACCGGGCCCGCCGCCGAAGCCTGGAACTCGACCGCGCCGGCCGCGATCTGACCCGGCGCGAGCTCGGCGGGGATCGGTTCGGGCGCCGGGCTGACCTCGTCGGTGGCGAAGACCCGGCGACGCTCGGCGAGGACGTGACCCTCGGAGTCGAGCAACGCGAGGCGAAAGACCGTAGGCTGTCGGTGCAGCGTCTGCCGGAATAGCTGCCGTACTCGCGGGGGCTCCTCGAGGGCGGTGCCCAAGGCGTCGGCGGTCGCCAGCAGGTCGTGCTCGACCGCGCCGACGGTGCGGTCGATGCGGGTCGCCGCCTCGGCGCCCGCCGAGCGCAGTCGTTGCTGGATCTCCTGCTGCGCGAGGCGCAGGTTGAGATAGAGGACGAGGCAGAAGCCGAAGATGGCGGCGGCGCCCAGGAGGACCACTCGGCTGAACAGCTGGCGGCTGATCGCCGCTTGACGAGGGTCTCGGCTCACGGGTCCTCCGCTCAGTCGAGGACCTTTTCGAAGACCCATCGACCACCGACGACGCGATACCCTGAGACGGTCTGCACGGTCGCGTCGCCGCGGGCGTCGAAGGACAGCGGGCCCGTCAGCCCCTCGATCTCGCCCATGCCTTGGAGGGCCTCGAGGACGGCCTCGCGGGTCGGCGTGCGCGCGTGCTCGATGGCCCACAGGAGGACCCGCATCGCCTCGTAGGAACCCGCGGCCAGGGGTTGCGGAGCTTCGCCGTAGGTCTCCCAGTACCGCCGTTCGAAGCGTCGGGCCGCATCGGTGTCGGCCTCTTCGACGGGCAAGTAGATGTTGGTGGCGCGGAAGCCTTCCGCCGCCTCGGGGCCCAGGTGTTCGATGAACTCGTTGCGCTGCAACCCCTCGGTGGCGATGAAGGCGACCTGGGGAAGCGCGCTGTGGAGGCGGCGGAAGAGGTCCAGCAGCCGGCGTTCGATGCCGCCGGCGTAGAAGATCAGCTCGGGCTTGGCCGCGCCGACCTCCTTCACCACCTGGTCGAGCATCTCGGGGCCGGTGTCGTTGAGCGCGACGCTGTGCCGGCCGACGATCTCGATCCCGAGGTCGCGGGCGGTCTCCTCGAAGATGCCCGAGAGCCCGCGTCCGTAGGCCACCGCGTTGTCGATCAAGAAGGCCGAGCGGAAGCCCAGATCGGCGCCCCAGCGCGCCGCGGCGGCAGCCTGCTCGTCGTCGGTGGCGACCAGCCGGAAGAAATGGCGGCTTCCGGTCGGGTAGTAGATGCCTGGTTCGCCCGGACCGAAGCCCGCTCGGGTGAGACCCGGCCAGGTGGCGGAGGAGCTGATCTGCGGCATCGAGGCACGGTTCAAGATCGGCAGCGACACCTTGGCCTGGTGGCTGGCCATGGGGCCGAAATAGGCGACGAAACTCGGGTCGGCGACCGCCCGTTCTGCGGCCCCACGCTCGAGATCGAGGGACAGGGGTTCCTCCGCGTCGCGGTCGAGGGTATTCACCACCACCAACTCGACCGGGTATCCGCCCGCCTGACCACCATTCTCGTCGAGGGCCAGCCGCACACCGCGCAGGACGTCGTTGCCGGAACCCGAATCGACCAGCGTGCTCAGCATCACCTTGACGCCGTGCTCGGAGCTCGGCGGAGCACAGCCGACGGACGCCGCCAAGAGCAAGAGCGCCGCCCAGGCCGAGAGCCGTGCCCTGGGACCCGCCGGCGTCCGGCGGTGGCCGATGAAGGAGCGGAGTGATCGCATCCAGAAACCTCGAGGGTGCTCAAATTTGTCATATGCGCGCCGTCGGTACAACGGCATCGCGCGAATCCGCGAGGACCTCGGGTCATGGTGCCAGCGGTTAGAATCGGAGGATCGAATCAACGACGCGTTTGGCTGCCAGGTCAGGAGGTGCTCCCGATGTCCCGTTCGCGACTCACGCTATCGCTCTGTCTGCTCCTTGCCGTCTTCGGCGCGCTACCCTCGGTAGCCGCCGGCGATCCCCAGCTGGTCCTGGTGCTCGACGCCTCCGGATCGATGTGGGGACAGGTCCAGGGCGAGAACAAGATCGTCGTCGCCCGTCGGGTCCTCGACGAGCTCATCGAGAGCCTGCCCGCGGAGTCGAAGGTGGGGCTGGTCGCCTATGGTCACCGGCGCGAGGGCGATTGCTCCGACGTCGAGGTCCTGGCGCCGGCCGGTCCCCTCGATCGCAAGGTCCTGACGAGCCGCATCGACGGACTGACCCCGAAGGGCAAGACGCCGCTCACCGCCGCCCTCGAGAAGGCCTTCGACGAGGCCGGCCGGCTCTCCGGCGGCGCCACCGTCGTCCTGGTCAGCGACGGCCTCGAGACCTGCGGCGGGGATCCCTGCGCCGTCGTCCGCAAGGCGCGGGCGGCGAACGCCGGTCTGGTGGTCCACGTCGTCGGGTTCGGGGTCGAAGAGAGCGACGTGTCCTCGCTCGAGTGCACCGCCCAGGCCGGCGGCGGGCTCTACCTGGCGGCGGCGGACGCGGCGCAGCTCAGCGCCGCCTTCGCCCGGGTCGTCGAGGCACCGCCGGAGCTGCCCGCGGGTCGGCTCGAGATCGGTGCCCGGGTCGGCGACCGGCTGGTCGACGCGCTGGTTCGGGTGCGAGATTCTTCCGGAAAGGAGGTCGCCACGGGGCGCACCTACACGAGGTCGGACACCAACCCGCGGATCTTCGCTCTGCCCGACGGTGTTTACGACGTCGAAGTGTCCGCCGTGGGCATTCAGGGCTCGAAGACCCAGACCTTCGAGGGTGTCGAGATCCGTGACGGCGTCGCCGCGGCGCGCCAGGCGGATTTCGGCACCGGCGAGCTGTTCCTCACGGTGACGCGCAATGGCCAGCTCTCCGACGCCGCGGTGCGGGTCTACAAGGCCGGCACCCAGGACGAGGTCGCCGCCGGGCGCACCTACTCGAACCCCAAGAGCAATCCCAAGTCTTTCCGGCTGAGCCCCGGAGAGTACGACGTGTTTGTCAGCTCCGTCGAGCTCGCCGACCGTCCCGAGCGCCGTCTGGCGGGAATCGCCGTCACCGGTGGCGGGCGGGCCGAGCGAAAGCTCGATCTGCCGAGCGGTGAGCTGGCGGTCGGGGCGGTCCGGGGCGGTACTCCGGTCGATGCGGTGATCCAGGTCTACGCCGCCGACGGCAAGCGGTCCATCGCCTCGGGTCGGACCTATGACAGTCCCGACACCAACCCGCGGCGTTTCGTCCTGAGCCCCGGCCACTACCGTGTCGAGGTGCGGTCCATCGATCTCGAGGGCAAGCCCAAGCGCGAGCTGTCGGTCGAGGTCCAGGCCGGTGGCGCCAAGGAGGTCAACGCCGAGTTCTGATCGGCGGCGGGGCGCGCTCGCGGTGGAAGCGCGCTACGATGAAGCCATGCGCGACTTCGTAGGACCCCGTCGCCCCCGCTACCTCCCGTCACTGCTCGCCCTCGGTCTCCTCGCGGCTCCCGCCTGCTCCGCGGCTCCGGCGAAGACGGCGTCGGAGTCCGCGCGGATCGTCGACGTCCTGGCCCTCGAGCCCGGGGAGGTCGTCGCCGACGTCGGAGCCGGTGACGGCGAGTGGAGCGAGGACCTGGCGAAGGCCGTGGGTGCGACGGGAAGGGTCCTGGCCACCGAGGTGGCGGCGGACGAGCTCGAGAAGCTCCGCGAGCGGATCCGCGAGCATGGGCTCGCCAACGTCGAGGTGATCTCCGGCGACCAGGAGAGCACCGGCCTGCCCGCCGGCTGCTGTGACGCCATCCTCGTCCGGATGGTCTACCACCACTTCCAGGACCCGACGGCGATGCGCGCCGACCTTCATCGCGCGCTCCGCCCCGGGGGCCGAATCGCCATCGTCGACATCAAGCCCCAGACGAGCTGGCGGCACCTCGAAGGCGTCCCCGAGCGCGGTGGCCATGGCATCGGCCCCGACGAGCTCGTCCGGGACATGACCGCCAGCGGCTTTTCGGTCCTGTCGCGCCGCGACGATTGGAACGGCGACGAGGACCGCTACTGCATCGTCTTCGGTCGCTGATCAGGGCTCGCCGCTCTTACCAGGCGATGCCGTAGTCCTCGCCGAAGTCGCTGGCGGCTCCCCACAACGAGCCGTGCTTGCGGTCGATCTCGATGGCGGTGATCGGGCCTGAGGTGCGCGGCGCGGTCTCGACCTTGTAGCCCATCGACCGCAGCTTGGCGATCACCCATGGCGGCATGTCGTCGCGTACCAGGAGGCGCCCGGGCTCGGCACGGTGATCACCGAAAGAGCTCTGCATCTGGTAGCTGTTGACGTTGGCGGCCTCGGCGGCCTGCTGGACGTTCATCCCGAACTCGACGACGTTGAGAAAGAACTGGAGCAGGTTCTGGTCCTGCGAGTCGCCGCCCTGGACCGCGAAGCTCAGGAAGGGCTTGCCGTCCTTGAGCGCCATGCCCGGGGTCAGCGTCGCCCGCGGGCGCTTGCCCGGCGCGACGACGTTGAAGGGGTTGAGGCGCTCGTCGAGGACGAAGCTCTGCATCCGCTGCGACAGACCGATCCCGGTCGATCCGGCGATGAACGCCGGCACCCAGCCGCCGCTCGGGGTCACCGAGACGACCCAGCCCTCGGCGTCGGCGGCCTCGATCGAGGTGGTCCCGGCGTGGAAGGCCTCGTCGGGAGTCATGAGGAAGCTCTGCTGCCAGCTGCCCTCGCCCGCCGCGTCGTCCGCCGGTGGGATCGGCGTCCACGCTTTGAGCAGCTCGAGGAAGGGGTTCTTGCCGCCCTGGAAGGGATAGGGGTCGCCGGGGTGCGCGTTGGCGTCGTTGTGCTGCCAGTCGACGGATTCGAGGCGCTTCTTGGCGTACTCCTTCGACAGCAACCCGCGGATCGGCTCTTCGGGCGGGAAGTAGGGGTCACCGTAATAGAAGTCACGATCGGCGAAGGCGAGGTTCATCACCTGGTACAGGGCGTGGACATAGGCCGCGCTGTTGTAGCCCATGCTCTCTAGGTCGACGTCCTCGAGCATGTTGAGGGCCTGGAGCATCACCGGTCCCTGGACCCAATGGGTCAGCTTGTAGACGTCGATGCCCTTGTAGTTGGTGGTCACCGGCTCCTCGACGTGCACCTGCCAGCGTGCGAGGTCGTCGGTGGTGATCAACCCGCCCTGCTCCTGCGTCGCCCGCGCCAGCTCCTGCGCGATGTCGCCACGGTAGAAGCGGTCGTAGGCGGCATAGATCGCCGACTTGCGGTCCTGACCCGCCGCCAGCGCCCGGCGCTCGGTCTCGACCAGCTTCTCGAGGGTCGCCAGCAGCTCGGGCTGGCGGAAGATCTCGCCCGGGTACGGGGCCGCGCGGCCATCTTCGGTCGTCTCGTCGAGGTGAGGGAGGAAGACCCGTTTCGAGTCAGGCCACTGGGAGAGGGTCGTCCGCC
>JAGQSE010000479.1 GCA_020439725.1 Acidobacteriota bacterium | reverse complement strand
GCCTGCTCGAGGACCCGCTGGCCGAAGAGGTGCTGCGCGGCAGCTTCCTCGCCGCCCTCGCCTATCGCGACGAGTGGCAGGCCTACCGTGCCGCGGCCGACCGGGCGACCCGCGTGCCGCCGCGCCGTGACCTGCGCATGGAAGCGCTGCTCGAGATCCTCGACGGAACGCTGCGGGTCAACGCGCACTCGTATCTCGCCGACGAGATCCTGATGCTGATGGGCGTCGCCGACGACTTCGGCTTCAAGGTGGCGGTCCTCCAGCACGTCCTCGAGGGCTACAAGGTCGCCGACGAGATCGCCGCCCATGGCGCCGCGGCCTCGACCTTCAGCGATTGGTGGGCCTACAAATACGAGGTCATCGACGCCATCCCTTACAACGGCGTGATCCTCCACGACCGTGGGGTGTCCGTGTCCTACGACTCGGACAGCGACGAGCTCGGCCGGCGACTACCCCTCGAAGCCGCCAAGGCGATCCGCTATGGCGATCTCGAACCCGCCGTGGCGCTCTCCTTCGTGACGTCCGAGCCGGCCAAACAGCTGGGGGTCGGCGACCGCATCGGCACCCTCGAGACCGGCAAGGACGGCGACTTCGTGATCTGGAGCGGCGATCCGCTGTCGACCTTCACCCGCTGCGAACAGACCTGGATCGACGGCCGGCGCTACTTCGACCGCGAGCAGGACCTGGCGGCCCGCCCGGCCCTCGAGGCCGAGCGCTTGGCGCTCATCGCCAAGGTCCGTGCTGAGAGCAAGAAGGACGCGCCCGACGCCGAGGCGGACGCCTCGCCCGAGGAGTCCATGGACGCTTCGGAGCCCGTCCCTCCGGATACTAGGCCTCCGGATACTGTGCCGCCCGCGACCGCGCCTACGGGCGATTCGCTCACCCCCGAGACCGCTTCCCCTCCCACCTCGAGGCCGCCCGCCGGGGCGCCCGCAACAGCGACCGGGAGCCGCTCGTGAGCCGCCGACACCTCGTCGTCGCCGCATGCCTCGCCGGACTCCTGGTCGCTGGCGGCAGCTCGGCCCTTCGAGCCGCCGAGACCGAGGCTCCGTCCCGGTTCGCGGTGGTGGGAGTCACCATCCACTCGGTGAGCGGACCGACCATCGAGGGCGGGACGCTCCTCGTCACCGGCGACACCCTCGAAGCGGTCGGTGCGGACGTCGACGTCCCCGCGGGGACCCAGGTCATAGAATTTGGCGGTCGCCACGTCTACCCGGCGTTCATCCACCCGTCGAGCACCCTGGGATTGACCGAGGTCAACAGCGTCGACGGCACCGTTGACACCACCGAGGTCGGCGAGGTCAACCCGGCGCTCCGGGTCGAGAGCTCGTTCCACGCGGACTCCCGGCTGCTGCCGGCCACCGTCGCCGGCGGCGTCCTCTTCGCCCACGTCGTGCCGCAGGGGCCGCTCCTGTCGGGAACCTCGGCGGTGATGCGGCTGACGGGTTGGAACTGGCACGACATGACCGTCGCGGCACCGGTGGCCATGCACCTGCGCTTCCCCTCCTTCATCCCTCGTCCGGGCTTTTTCGGTCCGCCGCCCAGCCAAGAAGAAGTCGACGCCCGGCGCAAGAAGGACCTCGAGACCCTGGACCGCACCTTCGCCGGTGCCCGGGCGTACCAGAAGGCACGGCAGGTCATGGCCGCCGGCAAGGGACCCTTCGTCGCCCTCGACCCGTCCTTCGAAGCGCTGCTGCCGGTGCTCGACGGCACTCTGCCGCTCTTCCTCCACGCGGATCATGCCGAGCAGATCGCCGCCGCCCTCGACTGGGCCGAAGAGCAGGGTCTCTCCAAGCTGGTGCTGGTCAGCAACCAGGACGCCGCCGGCTTCGCGGAGCGTCTGGCCGCGGCCGACATCCCCGTGCTCTTCACCGGTACCCTACGCCTGCCCCGCGAGGCCTGGGACCCCTATGACGCCGCCTACACGGCGCCCGCCAAGCTCCACGAGGCCGGAGTCCGCTTGGCCATTGCCGACGCCGGCAACGGCTTCGCCGCCTTCAACTCGCGCAACCTGCCCTTCGAGGCCGCCATGGCGGTGGCCTTCGGGCTGCCCCACGACGTCGCTCTCGAGGCGATCACCCGCGTGCCGGCGGAGCTCCTCGGAGTCGGCGACAGGCTGGGCACGCTCGAGGCGGGCAAAGAGGCGAGCTTCGTGGTCACGGACGGTGACCCGCTCGACATCCGCACGCACATCGAGGCGGTGTGGAACGCCGGGGTCCCGGTCGATCTCGAGGCCGACCCGCAGCGCCGGCTGTGGCGTCGCTACGCCGGCAGGCCCGCCCGCGAAACCGCCAAGCCGAAGGGGCCAAAGCCTTGAGCGGTGATTTCGAAGCCCTCATGGAGCGTTTCCGCTCGCGTCTCGACGCCGAGCTGGTGATCTTCCTCAAGGGCCGCCGGCAGGCCACCGCTGCGCAAGCGCCCGAAGCCGAGGCCCTCCTCGATCGGCTCGAGGACCTGGTCTTCGGCGGCGGCAAGCGGCTCCGCCCGGCGCTGGTCTACTTCGGCTACGTGGCGTGCGAGGGCAGCGCCGAAGCGAGGATCCTGCCCCTGGCCATGGCCACCGAGCTGCTCCACACCTACCTGCTGATCCACGACGACATCATGGATCACGCGGATACCCGCCGTGGCAAGCCGAGCGTCCACGCTTTCTTCGAGACGCACCACGGCCAGCGGGGATACACCGGGGATGCCCGCGAGTACGGGCGCTCCATGGCGATCCTCGCCGGCGACCTCGCCCACACCTACGCCGACCAGCTGTTCACCTCGGTGGACAGCGAGCCCGAACGGCGGCTGCGGTTGCATCGCATCTACTACGCCATGTGCCGCGAGGTCATCGACGGCCAATTCCTCGAGCTCCACATGGGAATCGGCGGCGATCCGCCGGAGGAGGACCTGCGCCGCGTTCTCCGGCTCAAGTCGGGGCTCTACACCGTCGAACGCCCGCTCCAGCTGGGCGCGGTGCTCGCCGGTGCCGACGAGGTGCGCTGCGAGGCGCTGTCGCGGTTCGGGGGTGCGCTGGGCGAGGCGTTCCAGCTGCGCGACGACGTCCTCGGCACCTTCGGGGACCCCGCCGCCGTCGGCAAGCCGGTGGGCGGCGATCTGCGCGAGGGCAAGTTCACCTTCCTCATCCATCACGCGCTGCGGCTGGCCGACGACGCCGGCGCCGCACGCCTGCGCCGCGGTCTGGGCCGGGCCGACCTGCCCGACGACGAAGTCCTCGCGCTGTGCGACCTGCTGCGGGAGTGCGGCGCCCTCGAGGCCGTCGATACGATGATCGAGCGCCGGATGCTCGAGGCCCGGACCACCCTCCAGGGGCTCGACCTGGCCCCCGCCGGCAAGGCCTTCCTCTCGGGGCTCATCGATTACCTGGGCCGGCGCAGCCACTGACCCCGAGCGCCGGCCCAGCCGCGATGAGCCGCGCCGCCATGCTCCGCCCCGCCGCCGCCAGCGCCCCCGGCAAGGTCATCCTGATGGGTGAGCACGCCGCGGTCTACCACCGCCCGGCGCTGGTCACGGCCCTCGATCTCCGACTCTCGGCGAAGCTCGTACCGATCCCGCGGGACGTCGAGATCCGGCTACCCCAGCTCGAGGCCAGCCGTACGCTCTCCTGGCCCGAGGTCCGCGCCTACGCCCGAGACCGCCGCGCGGCCTGGCAACGGTACATGGCGGCTCCCTCCGCCGACGCCTTTCGGGACGTCGCGAGCGGGGACGACTGCCACCTGGTGTTGGTGGCGCTGGGGGAAGCGGCGGAGGCCTTCGGGGTCGAGCCGAGGGGTGGTCTGCGGCTCGAGATCGACTCGGAGATCCCGCGCGGCGCGGGGTTTGGCAGCTCCGCGGCGGCCGCGGTGGCGATCCTCCTGGCCTTCTCCGCCGCCGCCGGCATCGGCGCCGAGCCACGGACTCTCGAAACCCTCGCCCTCGAAATCGAGCGCCGCCAGCACGGCAACCCGTCGGGGGTCGACACGGCGGCGGTGCTCCACGGCGGGCTGCTGTGGGCGCGGCGTCGGCAGGGTGGCCCCGGGGACCGGACCACCGGCGTCGAGCTCCGGCCCATCGCCGCCAAGGGCACCGTGCTCGACGGCTTCCGCATTTTCCACTCCGGCGCCCCCGCGGAGGACACCGGCACGGTGGTCGAGGCGGTGCGGCGCCGGCGCCAGACGGATCCCCAGGGGTTCGAGGAAACCCTCGACGAGATGAGCCGTCATACCGAGCGCTTCGTGGCGACCGTCGAGGGCGGCGGAGGGCCGGATGACGTGCTCGCCGCGGTGCGTGGCTTCGAGCATTGCCTCGAGATCCTGGGGGTGGTGCCCGAGCCCGTCCAGCGGCTGATCCGGCGCATCGAGGCCGCTGGCGGCGCCGCCAAGATCTCCGGCGCCGGCGCGCTGACCAGCGCCGAGGCCGGCTCCGGAGCGGGTTCGCTGCTGGTGTATCATCCAGAGCCGGCGCGCATCGGGAGCTGGGACTTCCTGGCCTCGCTCCCCTCCTTCCCCGCCGCACTGGGCGCCGCCGGCGCCCGCCTGGAAGCACCACCGTGACCACCGAGAAGATCAGCGTCGTCGCCCCCGCCAACATCGCCTTCGTCAAGTACTGGGGCGCCGCGGACCTCGAGAAGGCATTGCCGCTCCACCCGTCGATCTCGATGACCCTCGGCAAGGCCCTGAGTCACACCACCGTCGAGTGGACCGAGGGCCGTGACGGCGAGGACGAGGTCTGGCTCGCGACCGCCCAGGGCGCCCTCGAGCCGGCCCCCGAAGCGTTCCGTGGCCGAATCGTCGGCCACCTCGAGCGGCTGCGCCGCCGGGCCGGTCGCCTTGGGTCGTTCCGCGTCGCGACGCGCAACAGCTTTCCCGCCGCCGCCGGTCTCGCTTCCTCCGCCTCGGGCTTCGCCGCCCTGAGCCTCGCGGTCGGGAGCGTCCTCGGCCTCGAAACCACGCCCCGGGAAGCCTCCGTCCTCGCCCGGCTGTCGGGCTCGGGCTCGGCGTCCCGCTCGGTCATGGGCGGCTATGTCGAGTGGCCGGTAGCCGGTGAAGACGGCCTCGAGGGCGCCGCGGTCCAGCTGGCCCCGGCGGAACACTGGGCGCTGGCGGACGTCATCGCGCTGGTGGAGACCGGTGCCAAGGAGGTCTCCTCCCTGGACGGCCACCGTCGTGCCCCGTCGAGCCCCCACTTCGCACGCCGGCTCGAGCTGATCCCCGGGCGTCTCGAGCACGTCCGCGACGCCATCCTCCGCCGCGACCTGGATGAGCTCGGTCCGATCCTCGAGGAGGAGGCCATCGAGCTCCATCTCATCGCCATGTCCTCGCGGCCCCCGATCTTCTACTGGCGGCCCGCTACCCTCGCGGTGCTCGAGGCGGTCCGGGGGCTGCGCCGGCGCGGGATCTCCGCCTGGAGCACCATGGACGCCGGTGCCAACGTCCACGTCATCTGCCCCGAAGCCGACGCCGCGAGCGTGGCCGAGGCACTGGCAGAGGTGCCCGGGGTCGTCGGGGTGCTGGTCGACGGGGTCGGTTCCGGGCCGGCGCGTACCGACGAGGAGCTCTTCTGAGGTGGCCGCCGCCTCGACAGAACGCCGCCGGACGCCGCCGCCGGTCCTGGTCAAGTGGGGCGGCAGCCTGATCACCGACAAGACCCGCCCCGAGACGCCACGGCCCGAGGTCCTCCGGCGTCTCGCCGCGGAGCTCGCCGAGGTCCTGCCGGAGCTTGCGGGGGGCGTCGTCCTGGGCCATGGCAGCGGCTCCTTCGGGCACGTGGCGGCGCACCACCACCGGCTCCGCGGCCGTCTCGACCCGACGACCCAGCGCCTCGCGGTGAGCGCGGTCCAGGCGGCGGCGGCGCGGCTTCATCGACGGGTGGTCGAGGCGCTGGTCGAAGCCGGGGTGCCGGCCTTCTCCCTCCCTGCCTCGGCCTGGATGATCGCCGGCGAGGGGCGCCCCGAGCTCGCCGCCCCCGAGGTCCTCGAACACGCCCTCGACTTCGGGCTGGTGCCGGTGACCGGCGGCGACGTGGTCCTCGACCGATCCTGGGGTGCGGCCATCTGCTCGACGGAGGTGGAGCTCGAGGCCATCGCCGCCGTCTGCGGCGCGGCACGGGTCCTCTGGCTGGGTGAGACGCCGGGGATCCTCGACGGTGACGGGAAGACCGTCCCGCAGCTCGGCGAGGACGACCTGCCGGGTCTCCGCGCTACGCTCGGCGCGCCGCGCGGCACCGACGTCACCGGCGGCATCGAGCTCCGGGTCGGCAGCGCCTTGGCCCTGGCGCGGCTCGGAGTGCCCTCGATCCTGGCGAACGGGCTCGAGCCCGGGCTCCTGGCCCGAGTGCTCCGCGGTGAGACGGTGACGGGAACCGAGGTCGTTGCCCGACCGGCGACGGCGGCGGTGACAGGGACAGGAGGAACCGATCATGGTTGACCTGCAAGATCTGCTGATCAAGACGAGCCGCACGTTTGCGCTGTCGATCCCGCTGCTCCCCGAACCCACCTGCTCGGAGGTCCGGCTGGCCTACCTCCTGTTCCGCATCGCGGACACCTTCGAAGACTCGACCGCCTGGTCGAAGGAACGACGGATCCGCGCCCTCGACGACCTGCAGGCGGCCCT
>JAGQSE010000478.1:1689-4387 GCA_020439725.1 Acidobacteriota bacterium | reverse complement strand
CGGTCGGGGACCCTCGACCGCCAGCCCACCGATCCCGCGGCGCTGATCGCGGAGCTGCGCGAGGAGGAGGGGGCCGAGCGGATCCGCGTCGACCGCCGGGAGGCGCCGGCGACCTGGTCCCTCGATCGCGCTCGGCTCCGGCAGGTGCTGAGCAACCTCCTGCGCAACGCCCTCGACGCCTCACCGCCGGAGGCACCGGTGGACGTTCGCGTCCGTGCCGGTGGCCCGTCGAAACGGCCGGAGCTCCGTATCACGGTCCGCGATCGCGGGCCCGGGCTGCCCGCCGGCCACGAGCAGGAGATCTTCGAGCCCTTCTTCACCACGCGGACCCGCGGTACCGGTCTCGGGCTGGCGGTGGCACGGCGCATCGTCGAGCAGCACGGCGGCTCGCTCACCGCACGCAACCACCCGGCCGGCGGCGCCGAGTTCGACGTCCGGATTCCGGCGTAGCGGGCGCTCGGGACCGGGAGGAGAGAGATCCATGGCACGAGTGCTGGTGGTCGACGACGAAGAGGGGCTGAGAGAGTTCATCGGCGAGGCGCTCAGCGACGTGGGGCACGCCGTGACGCTGGCGGGCGACGGCCTCGAAGCCTTGGACCAGCTCAAGGGTCAGGCCTTCGACCTGATGCTCACCGATCTCAAGATGCCGCGACTCGACGGCATCGAGCTGCTCCGCCGGGTGCGCGGCGAAACGCCGGGGATGGAGGTGCTGGTGCTCACCGCCCACGGCTCCGTCGACACCGCCGTCGAGGCCATGAAGCTCGGTGCCCTCGACTATCTCGAGAAGCCCATCCATAGCCCCGAGGAGCTGCGGCTGGTGGTCGCCAAGGCCCTCGAGCACCGTGGGCTGCGCAGCTTTCGCGAGCAGAGCCTGCGGATCGCCGAGGGCGCGCCGCGGCTGTCCTATGGCGACCCGGTGATGGAACCGGTCGAGGAGGCGATCCGCAAGGTGGCGCCGACCCTGGCGACGGTGCTCCTGCTCGGCGAGAGCGGTACCGGCAAGGAGGTCGCGGCGCGGGCCATCCACCAGGCGAGCGGCCGGCGTGACGCTCCCTTCGTCGCCATCAATTGCGCCGCGGTCTCGGATCACCTGCTCGAGAGCGAGCTCTTCGGGCACGAACGGGGAGCCTTCACCGGTGCGGACAAGGTCCGCCGCGGCCGCATCGAGCTCGCCGAGGGCGGCACCTTCTTCCTCGACGAGATCGGTGAGCTCAAGCTCGAGCTCCAGGCCAAGCTCCTGCGGGTGCTCCAGGAGCGACGCTACGAGCGAGTCGGGGGCACGCGCACCTTCGAGGCCGACGTCCGCTGGATCGCCGCCACCAACCGCGACCTGCCCGAGATGCTCCGCGCAGGCACCTTCCGCGAGGACCTTTACCACCGGCTGGCGGTGTTCCCGATCCGGCTGCCGGCGCTCCGCGAACGGCGCCGCGACATCGGGCCGCTGGCCGAGGCGCTCCTCGACCGGATCCGCGCCAGCCTGGGCCGTTCGGCCCCGCTACGGCTTTCGAAGCCGGCGCGGGCAGAGCTCGAGGCCGGCGCCTGGCCGGGCAACATCCGCGAGCTGTCGAACGCCCTCGAACGCGCCGCGATCCTCGCCGACGGGGAAGCGCTCGAGCCGCGACACCTGGTCGCAGTCGAGAGGGCCCCGTCGGCGACGCCAGCCGGTGGCACCCTCGCCGAAGTCGAACGCGAGCTGATCCGCCGCGTCCTGGCGGAGGAAGGCGGCCATCGTCAGAGGACGGCGGAGCGCCTCGGGATCGGTCTCAGGACGCTCTACGAGAAGCTCAAGCGGTACGAGCTCGAGTGACCCTCAGGCGGGCTCGGTCCGGTGCCCGCCGCGGAGCGCCCGCCACAACGCGAAGACCACTAGGATCAACCCCAGCGCACAGACGATGGCGGGGCCGCTGGGCAGGTCCCAGCGGTAGGAGGCGAAGAGCCCCAGCGCGCTGGCGACGAAGCCCAGCAGCCAGGCGATGCCGATGCGGCTCGCCCAGCTGGTGCTGGTGGCGAGGGCGATGATGGCCGGTGCCACCAGATAGGTGAAGACCATCAGGACACCGGCGATCTCCACCGAGATCGTGATCACCAGACCGAAGGTGGCGTAGAAGAGGAAGTCCCACCAGCGCACCGACACGCCCTCGTCGAAGGCCCGCTCCGGGTCCTCGGAGATGAGCAGGAAGCGGCGGCGGAAGATCCAATGGGCCGCGCCCACCGCCGCGCAGATCGCAAGATCGCGGAGCACCACCGGCCAGGTGACCCAGAGGATCGCACCGGCGAGGAGCTCCTTGATGTGCTCGGCGCCCTCCGGCGCCCGGTCGGCGATGAGGATCGTCGCCGCCGAAGCGATGACGTAGCTGATGCCGATGATCGCCTCCTGCGGAACCTTCTCGCGCCGCGCCCGGCTGAGCGTGAAGATCGCCGCTCCGAGGATCGCCGCGCCGAGCGAGTAGGCGAAGGACGTCAGGCTCCCGGGCTCGTTGCCGAACACGAAGGCGATGACCGCGCCCATGGCCGCGATCTGCGCCAGCGCCAGGTCGACGAAGATCACCTTGCGCAGCAGCACGTGGAGACCCAGGTAGCCGAGCACGGCCACCAGGATCATGCACATGGCGAAGGGGGCGGCGAGGAACTTGAGGACGTCGAGCATCGGGCGCGCTCCTTGTCAGGCCGAGAAGGCCTTGGCCAGCTGGTCGACCCA
>JAGQSE010000478.1:0-1639 GCA_020439725.1 Acidobacteriota bacterium | reverse complement strand
GTCACCATCACCGTCTTGCAGCCGGTTCGCTGGGCGATCTGGCCGACCTGCTGCGGGCTGAAGTAGTTGGCGGCGAAGATCACCTGCACCTTCTCGCGGTGGACCTCGTCGATGAGGTCGAGGACGTGCTTGGCGGACGGCGGGATGCCGGGTTTGGGCTCGACGTAGTCGATGACCTGGAGCCCGAAGAGATCGGTGAAGTAGATCCAGTTCTTGTGGTAGGTGATGATCTTCTTGTCGCGGAACACTCGCCCCTTGCCGAGCCAGCCGCCCAGCAGGTCGACGAGCTTCTTGCCCTGGAACTCCTTGCCCTCGAGGAAGGGGATCAACTTCCCCGAGCGCGCCAGCGGATCGAGGGCGTCGGCGCCCAGCAGGTCGACCAGCTGCTTGCCGTAGAGCGCCTCCGAGATGCGGCGGTCGAAGGCGGCGAGATTGGCGTCGTAGGTCGCGGCACCGGACGGATCCACCCGCTTGAGGCCGGCCGCGATGTCCGCGGCGATGATCTTGGCGTTGAGCGGGCTGGTGAAGATGTGCGGGTTGCCGTAGATGTGGACGTCGCCGGCGGAGCGGTCGAGGCTGGTCGGTACCTCGAGGAGCGGCACGCCCTGGCTGGCGCTGACATAGCCCGGCTGGCCCTCGCGGATCTTCGAGTTGCCCGACTTGTCGATCAACACCGGTGCCCACAGCTCGAGGTCGAGACCGGTGGTGACGAAGAGGTCGGCGTCGCGCAGCATCAGCGCGAAGGACGGCTTGGGCTTGACGAAGTGGGCGTCCTCGTCACCGCGCGAGATCGACTGGGCCTCGACCCGATCGCCACCGACGAAGCGGGCGATCGACGCGTAGGGAGACAGCGTGGTGACCACCTTGATCGGCTTGGCGGCAGCCGGCAGGGCGGCGGAGGACAGGAGCATCGAAAGGGACAGAAAAATCGTGGCGGTCGTTCGCATCGAGGTCTCCGATCGCGGGTCAGGAATCCTGGAGGTATCGAGAAAGTCTCAGTAGGTCTCGTGCTTGTGCGGTCCCGCCGCCCAGGTGAGCTGGAGCAGCAGGCTGTCGTCCGAATGGTCGGTCCATTGGTCTTCGAAGTGTCGTAGCTCGGCGCGCAGGCGGACGAACTCGCTCTGCCACCAGGTCAGGTAGGGGACCACACCCCAGGTCCGGTGGCCGGGGTCGAGCGGGTCCTCGACCCAGTCGAAGCGGGCGCCGGCGTAGAGGTTCTGGGCGACGAGGCCCTCGCCATAGGTGTAGCCGCCCCAGGCGCTCTCGCTGCCACCGCCCGGCAGATCGTAGTTCGACAACAGGATCTCGGTGCGCCAGGTGACCTCGCGGTACTTGGCGCGGGACGGCGGTTGCCAGTGATACGTGACGTCGCTGCCCCAGATCTGCCGGCCGTGACCGAGGTCGGACTTGCCGACGGCGCCGGAGAGCCCCCATTCGAAGTAGGCGGCGTCGCCGACGTCCCAGAAGTTCTTGAGATGGACGAGACCGGCGAAGTCCTGGAAGTTCTCGCCGCCAAAGGCCTCGCTCTCCCCGTCGGTGACCTCGACGGTCAGCTCGTTGGCATCGGCCCAGGGGTGCGGCAGCAGCCAGCGTCCCGAAAGCCCGGTCTGCGCCAGGCCTTCCTCGCCGAAGTAGGTCC
>JAGQSE010000477.1 GCA_020439725.1 Acidobacteriota bacterium | reverse complement strand
CGCGTCGACTGGGGCGCCGCGTCGATGGTCGGGTTCCTCCTCCCCGCGGGCCTCCTTTGGCTCGCCTGTCTTGGCATCGTGCTGTTGGGCAACCTGATCGCTCCGCTCCCCACTACGCTGCTCGGCGACTTGGCCTATGCCCTGGCGCCGGTGTTCGTGCTCTCGAGCCTGACCCAGGCAGCCAAGACCCGCGAGACCGCCGACGCGGTCAAGGTGCGGCAACGCCTCGCCGCGGCCCGCGACCTCCTCAGCCGTGAACTCAAGCGCGACCGGCCGGACCTCGAGGACTCGTGGTTCCCGTACTTCCTCGCCTTCGGTCTCCAGGGCGAGGTCGATCGCTGGTTCCGGGCCTTCGGCTCCGGGGTCACCGACCCCCACGTCATCGCCACCACCACCCTCCCCCCTTCGTCGCCCTCGGGGCTCGGCTCGTCCGGCAGCGGCTGGACCGGAGGCGGAGGCGCCTTCGGTGGCGCCGGCGCCAGCGCCACCTGGGCCGCGGCGGCTCAGGGCATCGCCTCCGGGGTCTCGGCCCCGAGCTCGTCGAGCAGCGGAGGCGGGGGCAGCTCGGGGGGTGGCGGCAGCTCCGGGGGCGGGGGCGGAGGCGGCTGGTGAGCCCTTGGCGGCGCAGCTCGCGAACTCGGCGACCGAACCTTCGTACTGGTTTCCATCCCTTGCGGGCACCCTGTTCGTGGCCCGGACCGTCTCCGACGGCGGGCCGCGATGAGCCGCGGTGCACCGTCGTTTCGCAGAACACCGATCCGAACCGATGAGGAAGCGATGCAATGACAGCTAGACCGTTTCAGGTGCTCGCAGCGGGCGCCTTGACCTTGGCCCTCGTAGCCGGCGCCGGTGTGCTCCGGGCGGACGAAGCCGTCGACTGGACGATGATCGGGAAGATCCGCGACGAGGGATTCCACCGCTCGCAGGTGATGAAAACCCTCGCCCACCTCACCGACACCATCGGCCCACGGCTGACGGGATCGCCACAGATGAAGCAGGCCAACGACTGGACCCGCCAGCAGCTCGAGGAGTGGGGTCTCAAGAACGCTCACCTCGAGAGCTTCGACTTCGGCCGAGGCTGGAGCTTCACCCGCGCTTCGGTCCAGATGATCGCGCCCCACGAGGTGCCTCTCCTGGCGCTGCCGGAGGCCTGGACACAGGGCACGGAGGGCCCGGTGCGCGGCGAGGTCATCAAGGTCAAGATCGGCTCCAAGGACGACTTCGAGCAATACCGCGGCAAGCTCGAGGGCAAGATCCTGTTGCTCGAGGATCCCGGCGACGGCCACGGCCCCCCGGGTCGCCCGAGCCCCGACGACCCGACGCGGCGTCTGACCGCCCAGGACCTCGAGGAGATGGGCAGCTTCGAGATCCCCAGCGAGCGCGCCGGCGAGTGGCGCAAGCGGTACCAAAAGCGCCGCGAGCTGCGCAAGGCCATCGCCGAGTTCCTGATCGAGGAGAAGGCCCTCGCGACCCTGTCGAAGAGCTCGCGCGACAACGGCATCGTGCGCGTCGCCGCCGGCGGCTCGCGCGAGGTGGACGACCCCAAGGCCATCACCGGGCTGATGCTCTCCGCCGAGCACTTCCAGCGCATCGAACGCTTCCTCGACGACGACCAGAAGGTAGAGCTCGAGATCGACGTCGCCGCCCGCTTCCACGAGGACTCGACCGAGGCCTACAACACCGTCGCCGAGATCCCCGGCGGCGACCTCAAGGACCAGGTGGTGATGTGCGGTGCGCACCTCGATTCCTGGCACGCCGGTACCGGCGCCACCGACAACGGCGCGGGCAGCGCGGTGATGATGGAGGCGGTGCGCATCCTCAAGGCCCTCGGTGTCAAGCCCCGGCGGACCATCCGCATCGGACTGTGGGCCGGTGAAGAGCAGGGTCTGCTGGGCTCGAGGGCGTACGTCAAGGAGCACTTCGCCAGCCGTCCCGAGCCGCCGGAAGGCGAGGACGCCAACCCCTTCGAGGAGCGCTGGCCGCTCACCGTCAAACCCGAGCACGCCAAGCTCTCGGTCTACTTCAACCTCGACAACGGTAGCGGCAAGGTGCGCGGCGTCTACGCCCAGGAGAACTCCGGCGTCGTGCCCATCTTCCGCGCCTGGCTCGAGCCCTTCGCCGACCTCGGCGCGGACACGGTGACGCAGCGCAACACCGGGGGCACCGATCACCAGGCCTTCGACGCCGTCGGGTTGCCCGGCTTCCAGATGATCCAGGATCCCCTCGACTACTTCTCGAAGACCCACCACACCAACCTCGACGTCCTCGACCTGGTCGAAGCCGACGACCTCAAGCAGGCGTCGGTGATCTTGGCCTCGTTCCTCTACGACGCAGCGATGCGCGACCAGATGATGCCGCGCAAGCCGCTGCCCCAGGAGCCCCCGAAGCCCAAGCAGGCGGACCCGAAGAAGACGGCGGACCCAGAGGCCGCGAATCAAGACGGCGGCGCGGACCACGGCGACGCCCACCACTAGAGGCGACGGCGCCCGGAGCGGAGCCGGCGGCGGTACCGGTCCGGGCGCGGTGCCGGTCTAGGGATCGGCCCTCGGGACGAGGGTTGGGGCTTGGGTTGGGGCTTTGATAGTGATAGAGATCCTGGAGTCAGGAAAGGAATCGAACCGACCATGCGATCTCTAGTCCTCATCCTCGCCGCTCTCACCGCGGGCATCTTCGTCGGCCGGAGCGCCGCTCCGCGGGCCGAGGCCACCGCGACCACCGAAGCCGGCGCCCAGGCCGGCGCCACCGACCCCCGGCCGGCGGCGGACGGCGCGCCGGGCACGCTCACACCGGTCGAGCGACCGCCCGTTCCCGACGGGCTCGACGCCAGCGAGCAGCGTGACATCGCCATCTTTCGCGAAGCCGCCCACTCGGTGGTGTCGATCACCAGCCTCGCCCTGCGCCGCGACTTCTTCTCGCGCAACGTCTTCGAGATCCCCCAGGGGACCGGCAGCGGCTTCATCTGGGACAACGACGGTCATGTGGTGACCAACTACCACGTCATCGAGCGTGGCAACCGTTTCTCGGTGACGCTGGCGGACCAGAGCGTCTGGGACGCGCCGGTGATCGGTGCCGCGCCCAACAAGGATCTCGCGGTACTCAAGATCGACGCCCCGAAAGAGGTGCTCCAGGGTCTCCGCGTCGGCGGCTCGAGCGACCTCGTCGTCGGGCAGCGGGTGCTCGCCATCGGCAATCCCTTCGGCCTCGACCAGACGTTGACCGTCGGCGTGGTCAGCGCCCTGGGACGCGAGCTCCAGAGCCCCGGCGGCCGGCTCGTCCGCGACCTGATCCAGACCGACGCGGCCATCAACCCGGGGAACTCCGGGGGCCCGCTCCTCGACTCGAGCGGTCGGCTCATCGGTGTCAACACCGCCATCTACAGCCCCAGCGGTGCCTCCGCGGGCATCGGCTTCGCCGTTCCCGTCGACACCGTTGCGGCCCTCGTGCCCCAGCTCATCGAGCACGGCCACCCGATCCAGCCGGGGATCGGCATCGTCCCCCTCGAAGACCGCTACACCCGGAGCCTCGGGATCGATGGCGTCGTCATCCGCGACGTCGATCCCGGAAGCCCCGCGGACCGCGCTGGCCTCCGTTCGCTACGCACCGACTCGCGCGGCAGGATCCGCCTCGGCGATCGCATCGTCCAGGTCGAGGACACCCCGGTCAAGAGCACCGACGACATGATCTACGCCTTCGAGAGGGTCGGCGTCGGCCAGCGAGTGACGCTCACCGTCGCCGACGAGGCCGGCCAGCGCCAGGTCGAGCTCGAGCTCGTGGCCCTCGAGTGAGCTCGGCCAGCCGCCCGTCGGCGCCCAGGAGATCCCCATGAAGTGGTCCTTCAAGCTCGGCACGCTGGCGGGAATCCCCGTCTACGTCCATGTCACCTTCTTCCTGATCCTGCCCTACGTCGCCTACGCCACGGCCCGCGACCAGGGGACGGCGCGGATCGGCGGTGCGATCCTCCTGGTCCTCGCGTTGTTCGGCTGCATCGTGCTCCACGAGCTCGGTCACGCGCTCACCGCGCGCCGCTACGGGGTCAAGACGCGCGACATCATCCTCTTGCCCATCGGCGGCGTGGCGCGCCTCGAACGCATGCCGCGAGAGCCTCTCCAGGAGCTCTGGGTGGCCATGGCGGGGCCCGCCGTCAACGTCGTCATCGCGCTGATCCTCGGTGGCTGGCTCGCCGCCACGGGCGCCGCCATGGACCCCGAGGCGGTCTCGCAAGCCTTCGCCCAGGGCCGCTCCTTTCTCCTGCAACTGCTCGCCGCCAACGTCCTCATCGTGCTCTTCAACCTGCTCCCGGCCTTTCCCATGGACGGTGGTCGCATGCTCCGGGCGCTCCTGGCGACCCGCATCGACTACGTCAAGGCGACCCGCGTCGCCGCCGGCATCGGGCAGGTCATGGCCTTCCTCTTCATCTTCGGCGGCCTGATGGGGTCGCCCTTCCTCATCCTCATCGGGCTCTTCGTGTGGATCGGCGCGTCCCAGGAGAGCGCCATGGTCGAGCGCCACCACGCCCTGGCCGAGGTCAAGGTGAAGAGCGCGATGCTCACGAGCTTCGAACGGCTGGCCCCGGGCGACACGCTGGGACACGCCGCCGAGAGGCTCCTGGCCGGATCGCAGGAGGACTTCCCGGTGGCCAGCGAGGGTGGCGAGGTCTTTGGCATCCTGCGGCGCAACGACCTGGTGGCGGGGCTCGTGGAGCACGGCCAGGCCGCGCCGGTGACCGGGTCCATGTGCCGCGACCTCACCAGCGCGGCCCCCGAAGATCTGCTCGAACCGGCCCTCGAGCGCCTGCAGGAATCCAAGTGCCGGACGCTGCCGGTGCTCGACGCCGACGGTCGGTTGGTGGGGCTTCTCACCCTCGACAACGTCCGTGAGCTGCTGATGATCCGCTCCGCCCTCTCCCACCCGGTCCACCCCGCCGGGCTGCCTCGACACTGACCGAGACGCGCTCGAGCCTCGCCGTCCGGGACGAAGACTCCGAGACCCGGCGGCTCAGAAGATCCAGACGAGGTAGAGCACGTAGGCGCCGAGCAGGCAAGCGCCCTCGTAGCGCGCCAGGCGTGGCGCCTGGCCCACCACCAGGAGCGGCAGGACGGCGATGCTGAGCAGCAGCCCGACCCCCATGTCGCGGCCGAAGGCGTCGAGGGACACGGGCACGGGCCGGATCACCGCGGTGGTGGCCAGGACCAGGAGCACGTTGAAGATGTTCGAGCCGACGACGTTGCCGAGGACGATGTCCGCCTCGCCCTTCGCCGCCGCCACCACCGAGGTGGCGAGCTCGGGCAAGCTGGTCCCCACCGCCACCAGCGAGAGACCGATCACCTGCTCGCTGAGACCGAAGGAACGAGCCAGCGACACCGCTCCCCGCACCATGAGATCGGCGCCGACCACCAGCACCGCGATGCCGCCCACCACCAGCAGCCCCTGAACCCACAGCGAGCCCTTCTCCGCCGCTTCCTTCTCGTCCTTGTCGATGGCCGGCGCCTCGCCCTTGCGGAGCAGAACCCACAGGTAGCCGGCGAAGAGACAGAGCAGGAGGATGCCGTCGGCACGGCCGTAGCGACCGTTCATGGCCAGGAGCACGAGAAGGACACCGATGGCCACCAGGAAGGGGATCTCGCGCCGCAGGAAATCTGCGTGAGCGACGAGGGGTTGCAGCAGCGCGCTGATCCCGAGGATCAATCCCAGGTTGGCGATGTTCGAGCCCAGCACGTTGCCCAGCGCGACCTCCGGAGCACCCTTGATGGCGGCGGTGAGGGTCGCCGCCAGCTCCGGGCTGGAGGTGCCGAAGGCGACCACCGTCA
>JAGQSE010000476.1 GCA_020439725.1 Acidobacteriota bacterium | reverse complement strand
CACCAGAAGCGAGAACAGCAGCGTCAACCAGACCGAGGTCATGCGCTGCATGAGGAGCCGGGCCACCAGCGCCAAGGACGCGAAGGGGATGGCGAAGGCGTAGCTCTGGAAGGCGTCGAAGGGGGCGGTCTCGATGGCGTTGCTCAGCGCCCGGGCCAAGAGGAAGCCGAAGCGCGCCGCCAGCAGACCCGCCACCAGGAACATCAAACACTCGTTGAACAGCCGCTGGCGGCTGTTGCCGGGTCGTTGCTGGTCGCGCAGTGCGAGCCACAGGGCGCCGGCCACGAGCAAGGCGACGAGGAAGGTGCCCAGGATCGGCAGCACGCGGCCCGGGTTACCCCCTTGCCGGCCGAGGGCAGCGATGGCCCGCGCCGCGGCGGCATCGATCTGGTCGCCCTTGCGGACGATGACCTGGCCCTTGCGCAGCTGGACGTACACCGGTTCCGCGGCGGCGGCGGCGGCGTCCCGGCGCGCCAGCGTCTGCGCGGTGTTGGGGCTCAGGTTGGGCGAGACGCTCGCCACCAGCACGTCGCTCAGCACGGCCCGCCCGCTGGCGTCGAGGCCGGGCCAGCGGCGGACCTCCGAGGCGATGGCGTCACGGACCTCGTCGGGGTATCCCAGGTGATCGTAGATGTCGAGGTGGCGCCGCTCGGTGCCGGTGCGAAGGTCGAGGAGGGTGACGCCGCGCGCCCGGTTGTCGAGCAGCAGGTTCTTGTTGCCCACCACGCCGGTGCGCATGACCTCGCCGAGGATGCCGCGCACCCGGTCCTCGAGCTCCGCCGAAAACCGTTCCTTGACCAGCACCTGCATGGCGTCGACAGGGACCTTGAGATCGCCGCCGGCGAAGCGGCTGGCCAGCGCCTCGGCGAGCTTGCGTCGTTCCTGGGCGCCGAGCTTCGACTCGGGGAGGACCTCGCGACCGCGCTGGAAAAGCGCCGCCCACCGGCTGTCGAGCTCCCCCGCCAGCCCGGAGTCGAAGTCGTAGACCGGCAACACGTCCTCGCGGGCCTTGCGCCGCTTCTCCTCGGTCGTGGCCCGGTCCTCGAGAGGCAGGTCCGCCGGCGCCACGAAGTCACGCGGCGCGATGGAGCCCTCGACCAGGCTCGCCGGGTCGAAGCTGCCGAGCTGGTTGCGCGGCATCAGGACCCAGGTGGTCGCCAGGAGGAAGACCACGACCCACATCGTGTGCGACTCGAGAAGCCGATCCCGGCCCCGCTCGTAGCCCGTCATGAGACGCGTGGCGAGCCCCTTGTCGAGACGACGGCTGACGGTTTGCTGGACCTTGCCCGTACCCATGGTCGGATGCCGTGCGCCCCTCAGGCCTCGGAGCCTTCGGAGGTTTCAGGGCGGCGAGGGCGCGCCGCGGCCTGGGCCTGCTTGCGCGCCTCGAAGCTCTCGTAGGCACGGACCACCTTCTGCACCAGCGGATGGCGTACGACGTCGCGCTGGTCGAAGTGGAGGAAGGCGATGCCGTCGACCCCCTGGAGAACGACCTGCGCTTCCTCGAGACCCGACCGGCGGCCCTGCGGCAGGTCCACCTGCGTCACATCGCCGTTGATCACCGCCTTCGAACCGAATCCGATGCGGGTCAGGAACATCTTCATCTGCTCGCTGGTGGTGTTCTGCGCCTCGTCGA
>JAGQSE010000475.1:2796-8923 GCA_020439725.1 Acidobacteriota bacterium | reverse complement strand
CTTCGTACACGGTGGTCCGCCGCTATCTCCGCGACGGCCACCTGCCGCCGACCTCGGCGGTGCGGGTCGAAGAGATGGTCAACTACTTCAGCTACGGCGATGCGCCGCCACGGCGCGGTGACTTCGCGCTGACAGCGGAGGGTGGACCGGCGATCTTCGCGCAAACCTCGCGCTACCGCCTGCTCCGCTTCCACCTCCAGGCCCGCCGGCTGGCGCCCGCCGAACGGCGACCCTCCGTCATGATGCTCGTCGTCGACGTCTCGGGCTCAATGCAGTGGGAGAACCGCCTCGACACCGTACGGCGCTCGCTGGCGATGCTGGTCGACCATCTCGAGCCCGGTGATCGCATCGGCCTGATCTCCTTCGGGGCCACGGCGCGGCTCCTGGTCGAGCCGACTGCGGATCACGACCGCCTGCGGAGCGCCATCGAGCGGCTCGTCACCGACGGCTCGACCAACGCCGAGGCCGGGCTCGTCATGGCCTATGAGACGCTGGCGCGCTATCGGCAGCCGGGAACGACCCGTCGCGTCATCCTGTGCTCCGACGGCGTAGCCAACGTCGGCGAGACCGACGCCGAGCGGATCCTCGAGCGCGTCCACCGCGAGGCCGAGGGCGGCATCGAGCTGACCACGGTCGGTTTCGGCATGGGCAACTACAACGACGCGCTGATGGAGAAGCTCGCCGACCAGGGCGACGGCCGCTACGCCTATGTCGACGACCTGCGCGAGGCGCGCCGGGTCTTCGTCGAGGAGCTCACCGGTACCCTCGAAACCGTGGCCTCCGACGCCCGTGTGCAGGTCGAGTTCGACCGGCAACACGTCGAACGCTACCGGCTTCTCGGCTACGAGAACCGCGACATGAAGGACGAGCTCTTCCGCGACGACACCGCCGACGCCGGCGAGATCGGTTCGGGCCACGGTGTCACCGCGCTCTACGAAGTCAAGCTCGAGCGCGGGGTCGAACGCCTCGGCGCCGCCCACCTGGCGACGCTCCGGCTGCGCTACCGCTCGACGGCCAGCGGTCATTTCGAGGAGCAGGAAATCCCCATCGACCTCGAAGACCTGGCGCCCACCTGGCAGGACACCTCGCGGGCCCTCCGCCTGTCGACCCTGGTCGCCGAGTTCGCCGAGATCCTCCGCGGCAGCTACTGGGCCAAGGGTGGCGACCTCCACGAGGTCTTCCGCCGCGCCCAGCAGGTCTCCGCGGAGTACCCCGGCGACGTCAGAGTCGCCGAGTTCGCCGCCCTCGTGGGCCGTGCCGCCGAGCTGGTCGATGCGGGGAAGAAGCCGGGGGAGTGAGGCGGCTCAGCCAGCGACGCCGCGTTCCCAAGTCGACCCGGTACCCTCGAGCAGCCGCGTGCGGAAGGTGGTGTTCGACAGGACGAGCGCTCCGACCGCGGCCGCGAAGAGGCTCAATCCACCGGAGAGCAGGAAGTTACCGGCGTAGCCCAGCGCCTCGGCCGTGTACCCGCTCACCGCGCGCCCGCCGAGCTGGGCGACCACCACGACGCTGGCCTGAAAGGTGTAGTCGCTGCCGGCGGTACGCGTGCGGCAGACGTCCATCATCATCGTGAAGGCGGCGACCGTGACCAGGCTGCCGGTGAAGTGCTCGAGGACGCAGTAGCCGTAGAGCGCCGGCAGGCTGGCGAGTGCCGGAACCGACTTCGCCGCCAGAGCCGGCACCGCGTAGCCCATCACGCCAAAGGCCTGGAGCACCCCAGCCGACACCAGCGCCCGCACGCGCCCCAGCTTGATCACCCACCAGCCACCGGCCAGGGCGCCCACGAGCCCGGCGCAAAAGCCCACGATCCCTACCAGCGAGCCGATCTGCCCCGTCGTCAGTCCCAGGTCGACGAGGAAGGGGTTGAGCATCCCGGTGGTCAGGTTGTCACCGCTCTTGTAGAGCAGAAGCAACACGAACCACTGCCCGATCCCGGGCCGTTTGAGGAGCTCGACGAAGTCCCGAAGGCTCGGTCGGTCCTTGTCCTCGTACTCCGGCTCGCGATAGAGGACGATGGGCAGCGACGCGAGCACCAAGATCCCCGCGAGCACCCAGAACAGGCTCACCCACCCCAGGCTGTCCACCAAGATCAGCAGGAAGCCGCCGCCGATGACCATCCCCACGCGGTAGGCAGAGACCTGGATGCTGTTCCCCAGCCCCCGCTCGTCGTGGGTGAGCAACGTCACCGCCAACCCGTCGGTGGCGATGTCCTGGGTCGCCGCGTAGAGGTTCATCAGCAGGATCCCACCAAGGACCCACTGCAGCTGCCGCGCCGGATCGAGGAACCCCATCGCCAGCAGCGTCACCACCGACAACGCCTGGATCGGCACGATCCAGCTCCGCCGATGCCCAAACCGCTTCCACCCGAACCGATCCACCAGCGGCGCCCACAAGAACTTGAGCGCCCAAGGCAGCGCCAACAACGACGTCAACCCGATATTCGCCAGCGAAACCCCCAGCTGCCGCAACATCACCGGCAACGCCTGTCCAAAGAACCCGTACGGCAGCCCCTGCGACATGTAGAGCGACGTCAGCAGCGTGAATTTCGAGGCCTTGCGCATCGGGGCGGTCCTCCCGGAGGCCACGCCCGGTGAAGGGAAGGTGGTGTGGCGTGGCTGGGTGGGGAGGTTAGCATGGCCGTTCGCACCCGAAGGTCAGGGCTTGAAGGCTCTGGGCGAAGACCTTGCGCGAAGGAGAGCCGGGTCTCTTAGCGAAGAGGCGCGTTGTCCTGCCAAGATCCGCGCCTCTTGATGGTTGGGTGAAACGGGTCGCTCGACTGTCTGAAGATGTTTGTCCACCAAAGGGCGCCCATCGGCAACAGAAGAACTGAACAACCAAATGGGAGTTGTCTAGAGCGAACCGCTCAGCTGTTTCTTGTGGGGCGTTTCCTACTTGGCGAGCTGTCGCCCGAAGCTCTTTGGGGAAGGGCTTCGGCGAATGCCTGTATGGTGAACTTGGCGATGGCTCCGGGTCCCTGGAGAGATTCATCCTTGGCTTCAGCTAGTAGGTTAAACGCCTCCATGTAGATGTTGACGCTCTCTCAGCATTTCTTGCGACGAGCTACGGGGGCCGGCGCAGCGGTCTTGAAGCTGCGACCTTCTTCGCGTCGAAGCTGTGGTCAAAAGCTTAGTCCAGCCATGGCTCTAGCCGAATGCTGATCTTGGATAGTCGAAACGATCTAGCGAGGTGGGGTGCACCTCTTAAGATCGCAGACTGTGCCAAAGGCCCATGTGGCTATGCGTTGATGCGCTCTGGTGTTGTCGGAATTAACTAACTGCATTCACTACATGGGGAGATCTGACCATGACCAACGGCGAAGCATTGACCACCGACGCCTCCACATTCTGGTCTCTGGTTGCCCAAGTGCTCGACTACGGCGTTGATAAGGCGGATGTGTACAGACTATTGGCGGAGGATGTGGATTTTGGCGCGATAACTAAGGATGATTTTCTTGCCAAGATCTACCGTCCGAGGGACGACAGCATGGAAGTAGAGAGAAGTCTGGCACATCGTCTACTGAGTTCGACGTCTCTTCTGGCGCTAGCTTCCGGTCGAGGGTGCGGAAAGACTTCGCTTCTATTGAAGGCCGCCAGCATTCTTGAAGAGGTGGTGGCGGAGCGAGGGCAAGCCGTTAGAATTGCCTATGTCAATATCCGCCGTCTCTACGACCGACATAATCTGTTTGGTTTGTCGGATGTAGATGCTCCGATCCGGTTTCAAGAGGTAATGGAGCAAACAGTCAGGGATATTCTTTTCCCTGAGGTGGGTGACGAGAGGCGGTTGGTGGCCTGGCTGCTTGCCGGTGGACCTGACGAGTCGGAAAAATTTGACAGGTTGCTGGTGTCTGACCTCCGCGATATTAGTGTAGATGTTTTGATTCGAGCCGGTATTGGTGACGAGGAAAACCGTGCTGAGAGGTGGCAGAAGCTGCTCGCTTGGTTTAGGAAAGACACGGCTCTGTTTGCAAAAGTCAGAGGGCAGCTTCTTCCAAAGCTGCGGGTTGCTCATAGTGTACTAGCAAGTGTCTTTCTCGATAATTCTTCCAGGGTAATTCTTCTTTATGACAACATAGATCGTCTTCTGAATAACAAGCATCGAAGCATCTTTCTGCGGGTAGCAGATAATCAGCAGGCGGCTCTGGGAACGCTGGTGACAATCTGTGTTGCAATCCGGACTGAGAACCTTCTGGGTCCATGGCAGGCAGAGCCGAGAGGCACTTTTGTGGATCTATTCCTGCCGAATGCGGCCATCTATAAGGGCCTCCTCTTGCCCAAGCCTTCTGATTTGTTCTTGTCCGAGATTCTGGAGGCTAGGTATGGGCTTGCCCAAGGTCGATTTTTAGAGCGGCATCCGGAGAGTAAGTTTAGGCCGCCGGACAGTGCAATTCATAAGATCATCGTGGAGCAGTTCGGTGCAAGCTCTCTGCATGATCTGACGAATGAAAGTGTGCGCGCGGCATGCAGACTATATCTTGAATTTATGCGATATCTGTATCTTCTTTCCGATAATGAGACGGTGGATCTGAGGGGTAAGTTCGGTCGGGAGCGCGACCTGAATCACGCGGAGACGTTGTTCTATATGTGGCTTCGCGCCTTTGGTCATGTGGCCGACGTGCATATGTACGACCTATTTGATGTTCATAAGATGAATGGGGGAAAGGAAGATGGGCTGCCGTCGATCCACCATCTGCTGCTGACAGCAATAGACAATCTGACGAGGGAATTGAGCTCTCAGTCATTCCCTCGCAGTATGCCGTCCGTGACTAAGGTATTTGAAAGAATGGATCTAGTGGATTTCGATCGCGCGTCCTGCGAGAGAGCTCTTCGGGAGATGATGGCAGAGGATAGTGAGTCGGTGGGCACTGTCGAGATATACTGGCCTAATCGAGGGGAAGCCTCTGAAGGCGTCGCGTTCTCGCTAGAGGGGGCTCGGGTTCGGCTTACCTTACTGGGCAGAAGGCTTGTTTCGGAAGTGTTTAGTAAGGTTGGTTTCGTGTGGAGCCTAGCCTATTCTGCCCTTTGCAATGAGGATTTCGGCATTGATGAGGCGTACTTCCGGCATTCGACGCTTGAGAGAGTCAGCGTCCTTTTGCGGTACTTGGGCATGATGTCGGAGAGGCACTTCCTGTATCTTTCCGGGGTCCGGGGAAAGTGGGAGGGTTCTTTTGGTAAAACGTGGCTCACGACTTACAGGGGCTACTATGGCGTTGGGGGCGCTTTGCAGATAGAGCGTATCTATACCGAATGTGCGAAGTTTTTCAGTAGGCCGCTCAGGTCCTTTGGGTTGAGCAAGCTGTTCGATGAGTTCGGGAGTATCTATCAGGATGGGCTGACGCTGTTGTTGAGGGGAGGGGAACCCTGGCCGTTGGTGGAGCCTGGCCTCCTGGCACTTCAAGGCAAACTCGATAGGCGGCTTGGTGAGACAGCGGGAAGGCGGCTAGAGGGAAGGTTATGAGTAATCTTGGAGCTTTGGGGGTTGAAGGCTCTCGCGGAAGGACGGGTTGGGCATGAGTCTCTGGAAGTTGAACCCGCGGACGGCGGGTTTGTTGACGGTGGGTCTTATTTCGGTTGGTGTTCTTGTGATCGGCGTTGTCTACGTGGAGGTATTGTGCTGGTACTTCGCTGATTGGTCGGAGCGTGCGCTGGTCGGCGGCGCTCTCGGTGGACTTAGCGCTGTCTTCTCGGGTTTGGGTCTTATTGGCGTCGCCGTTGCCCTAGCCTTTCAGGCTTTACAGTTGCGGTCGCAGACACAGGCAGTACTTTCTTCGCTGGAGGAGCAGGCTGCTGCTAGAACTGATGTTCTTCGGCTGGTCAAAGCGTTGGCCTTGGGTGCTTCGGCCAACGTGCTGGAACTGCAACTCGGAGGTAAACTGGAGGGCTATGGCTCTGACGAACTACGGGCAAGGATGGAGGAGCTCGATAGGTTAGTCCAGAGGACGCTTGAGGAAATTGATAGTGCGACAAAGGCGATAGAGTGAAGAATCGGAACGCTTATCGGGTTGCCTTAGGGCGAACGGCTGGATCCCTGATGGCCGTCTTGGCGAGATGAGGCCGCCTCTAAAGTATTCTTCCGGCCTTTCTGCCATTACAATTTTCCTCACCATGCCCACCCACCCCACCTACCGCGT
>JAGQSE010000475.1:0-2742 GCA_020439725.1 Acidobacteriota bacterium | reverse complement strand
GCGGAGCTGTTGCATGGGCACAACTACCAGGTCGCCGTGGAGCTGGAGGGAGAGGCGTTGGACTCGTACGGGCTGCTGTGCGACTTCGTGCGGGTGAAGTCGGCGATCCGGCGGGTCTGCGAGGAGCTGGATACGCGGACGCTGGTTCCGGCGGAGAGCTCGGAGCTGGAGCTTGGCGAGGAGGGCGACGGGGTGGTGGTGGTGTACCGCGACCGGCGCTATGTGTTCCCGGCGCGGGACGTGCTGGTGCTGCCGCTGCTCAACACCTCGATCGAGCTCTTGGCGCGCTGGTTCTGGCAGCAGCTGCTACCGGCGGTGGGGGGTAGCCCGGTGACGCTGCTGGCGGTGTCGGTGGCGGAGACGGCGGGGCAGAGCTGCTGGTACCGGGCGCCGGTGCCGGGGGCGGCGCGGGATGCTGACGCGGAGCTCGGCGGCTGGCTGGGTTGACCCGAGGACGCTGGAGCGTCGCGGACTGGTTCCCACGGTGGACCGCGGGAACGAGAGGATTCCAGACTCGCGAGCACGCGGGCTCGCACCCCCAGACAAGACGCGGGCTTCTAGCGGCCTCTCGGTAGGCTCCGAGGTGGTTGTCGGAGAGGAGGCCGACGCCCGATCTCGGACGCCGGCGCAGCTCTGGACGGGTCAGCTGGCGAGGTGCTCGCGGACCAGGTCCGCGACCTCACCGGGTTCGGGGAAGCGGTGGGTGGACTTCTTCGAGTAGAGCAGGTGGTCGTCGAGGGTGACCTCGAAGACGCCGTTCCGGCTCTTGATCAGCTGCGAGGGGAGTCCGAATTCTTCTTCGAGCTCGGCCGCCAGACCGGCGGCGCGGGGCAGGTAGTTTCAAACGACGCAGTATTCGATGCTCAAGCGGTGGCTCATCGGGCGGTGTCCTCCTGGCCGGGGATTATAGGGCAGCGCTCTCGCGTTGCCCTGAGTGGCTCGCGGGGCGCGTGAGGCCGTTGCCTCGGTTGCCCGGACCTGGGGCCGGCATCGTTCGAGCGGCGGGCCTGGCGGGGTGTCGCCAGGTCGCCGGACCGGTGACTTGAGCTCGTGCTAAGATGGCGCGCGTTTGCGCGCGCGTCCCGGAAAGGGGGCAAGAATCGATGGATCAGGACCTTCACCCGACGATTTCGCGGCCGGAAACGGTCACCGTGGCCACCGATGGCGGCTTGGTGCCGCTCGCGGCGCCGGGGCCCGACCTGGCGAAGATCGAACGCATCGCGGGCCACGTGCGCGGCATCCTCGAGGAGCTCGAGCTCGACCTGACCGACCCGAACCTGGTCGACACCGACTTTCGCGTCGCCAAGATGTATCTCGAGATGTTCCAGGGACTGCGCGAGGGTGCCGAGCCGCGGGTCACCACCTTCCCCAACGACGAGAACTACACCGGGATGGTGATGGAGAAGCAGATCCCCTTCTACTCGATGTGCTCGCATCACCTGGTGCCCTTCTACGGCCACGCGCACATCGCCTACATCCCCAGCGCGCGGATCATGGGGCTGTCGAAGTTCCCGCGGATCCTCGAGTTTTACGCCAAGCGCCCGCAGCTCCAGGAGCGCCTCACCGAGCAAGTGGTCACCTACCTCGAGGAGCACCTCAAGCCGCTGGGCGCGATGGTGGTCATCGAAGCGCGGCACCTGTGCGTCGAGATGCGCGGGGTCAAGAAGCCCGGTGCGGTCACCGTCACCTCGTCGATCCGGGGCAGCTTCCTCGAAAAGGCCGTTCGTGAAGAATTCCTCGATCTCCTCCGCCGCTCCTGAGCGCCGCCTCGCCGGTGCCCTCGTCCTCGCGGCGCTGTTTGCGGCCCTGGTGGCCCCGCCGGCGTCGGCGGGCAAAAAGATCAAGGACTTCGATCGCGAGCTGCTGATCCAGCCGTTTCTCGGGCCCGGCTATGCCGAGTGGTTGATCGGGCCCATCGCGCGGATCGCCGACAAGGACGAGGTCGATGCCTACCTCCGGCTGGGCACCGACGCCGAGGCCGAGGCGTTCATCGATCAGTTCTGGGCGAAGCGCGACCCGGATCCGGCGAAGCCCGGGAACCCCGTGCGCGAGCTCTACGACGAGCGCGCCGCCGAGGCGGACAAGCTGTACTCGGAGGGGCAGGTCCATGGGCGGAACACCGATCGAGGCACGCTCTACGTACTTTACGGTCCCCCGGACGAGGTCGATTACGACATCGCCCAATGGCGCGGCGGGCCGCCGCTGACCCTGTGGAAGTACCCGAAGGGAGCGGAGAAGGGCCTCGACGGCGACCGCCCGGCGAAGCTCTACCGGCTCATCCACTTGGGGGATTTGACCGAGTTCTATGACGACCGAGTTCGGCAACGGGAGTTGCGGAAGCAGCCCTTCCGGCCCGACTTCCGCGACGACACGGGGTTCTTCTAGGGCTCGATTTGCTTTTCGATGCCGGCCCCAGCGGCCGGGGGGAGAACGGAAGATGACGCAGCCTCGGGCCTTGCTGGCCGGCAGTGGGATTGCGGTGCCGCCGATCGAGATCACCAACGAGATGTTGGCGCGGATCGTCGAGACGGACGACCAGTGGATCCAGGAGCGGAGCGGCATCCGCACGCGCTTCTACGTCGAGCCCGGCACCGGGTCCGCCGATCTCGGGGCCCAGGCCGCGGCGGCGGCGCTCGAGGACGCCGGCATCGCTCCCGACGAGGTCGACTACGTGGTCTGCGCCACGATGACTCCGGACCATTACTTCCCGGGCTCGGGGACGCTGATCCAGCAGAAGTTGGG
>JAGQSE010000474.1 GCA_020439725.1 Acidobacteriota bacterium | reverse complement strand
CTTCGGCTGCGACATCTTCACCGCCGTCGCCATCTTCCGGCGGCCCTACCTCGACGTCATCCGCGGCACGCCGCCCTTCATCCTGATCCTGCTGCTCGCGACGGTGTTGCTCATCGTCTTCCCGCAGATCTCCCTCGCCCTGCGCGACCTGGCCTTCGGCTGATGAAACGCACGGGAAACAGCGTGCCGCTCGCGCTCTTGGTCGCCCTTCTCCTGGTTTCTGCTCTCCTGGGATCGGCGGTGGGCTGCGACCTGCCACGACACCATGGCGAGATCTGGCGCTTCGCCATCGAGGAGACCGCCGGTTCGGTGCAGGATGCCTACGCCCAGCGGTTCAAGCAGATGGTGGAGAACGGCACCGGCGGCGAGGTCGAAGTGCTGGTCTACCCCTATGGTGCGCTGGGGACCTCGGATCACATCACCGAGCAGCTCCACAACGGCACCCTCGAGCTCGCCATGAGCTCTCCCGGCCACCTGGGCAAGCTCCTGCCCGAGGTCCAGGTCTTCCTGCTGCATTTCGTGCTCTCGGACGACGAGCGGGTCAACGCCGAGGCGCTGCGCGATCCCGAGCTCCACGACTATCTCGACGACCTCTATGCCGAGAAGGGCCTTGCCTTCCTGACCGCCTTTGGCGAAGGCTGGCAGGTGTGGACCACCCAACGCCAGGTCAAGTCCCCCGAGGACTTCGACGGCATGCGCTTCCGGGTCATGACCTCGCCGCTCCTGGTGGCGAGCTACCAGGCCTATGGTGCCAGTCCGACGCCGCTGCCCTACGCCGAGGTCTACAGCGCGCTCCAGCTGCATATGATCGACGGCCAGGTCAATCCGGTGTTCGCCATCGAGGAAATGAGCTTCTATGAGGTGACCCGCTGGATGACCTTCGCCCGCCAGGCCGAGTTCATCACCACGGTGGCCGCCAACCCGGCCTTTCTCGAGGGCTTGAGTCCCGAGCGCCGGGAGCTGGTCGACGACGTCGTCGATCGTCTCCAGACCGAGATCTTCGAGATCCAGGAGCGTTACAACCGCGAGCGCCTCGAGCAGATCGAGACGCGCCGCCCCGAGCTCCACGTCACTCGTCTCACTCCGGAGCAGCGCGAGCGCTTTCGCCAGCGCGCTCTCGAGGTCCGCAAACGCTACGTCGAGATGACCGGTCCTCGTGGCCAGCATCTCCTCGATCTGCTCGACGAGGCGGTGAAGCGCGCCGAAGCACGTCTCGGGACCACCCAGAGCTCCAAGTCTTCGCACCCCGGTGACGGCGCCTCGACGTCGTCCCCCGAACCCTCCCCCAAGGAGGCCTCATGAGCTACACCACGAGCTATAAAGTCGCCGTCCTCGGCGCCACCGGACTGGTGGGCCGAACTCTCATCCGCATGCTCGAAGAGCGTGCGTTCCCCGTCTCCGAGCTCGTGCCCCTGGCCTCCGCGCGGAGCGCCGGTGCCTCGCTTCGCTTCGGCGGCCAGGACGTCACCGTCCGGGTGGCCGAGCCCGATGCCTTCGAAGGTGTGGACCTGGTCCTGGCCAGCGCCGGCGGCTCGGTGAGCCGCGAGCTGTTGCCCACCGCCGCGGAGCGCGGTGCGGTGTCCATCGACAACACCAGCGCCTTCCGCATGGATCCCGAGGTGCCGCTGGTGGTGCCGGAGGTCAACGCCGCGCGCATCGCCGACTATGAGACGACAGGGATCATCGCCAACCCCAACTGCTCGACCATCCAGCTGGTGGTGGTCTTGAAGCCGCTCCACGACGTCTTGAAGGTTCGCCGGGTCCTGGTCTCGACCTATCAGAGTATCTCTGGAGCCGGGCAGCGCGCCGTGAGCGAAATGGTCGACGGGCTCAAGGGCCTGGGTGACGACGGTTCGTTGCCCTCCGGCGCCGACCCCGAGGCTCCTGCCTTCAACGCGCTCCCCAAGATCGGCCCCTTTGGCGACGAGGGCGAGACGCAGGAGGAGACCAAGATGCGTGTCGAGACGCCCAAGATCCTCGAGGCCAACATTTCCGTTCACGCCACCTGTGTTCGCGTGCCGGTGAGCTCGAGCCACGGCGAGGCGGTATGGCTCGAGACCGAGCGTCCCGTCACACCGGACGTGGCCCGAGAGCTGCTCCGGAACGCCCCCGGCGTCGCGGTCGTCGACGATCCCGCCGCAGGTCTCTTCCCGACCTCTACCGGCGCTGCCGGCCGCGACCCGGTCCAGGTAGGCCGCATCCGCCGGGATCCCACTAGCGAGAACGGTCTGGCGCTCTGGATCTCCGCCGACAACATCCGCAAGGGTGCCGCTCTGAACGCCATCCAGATCGCTGAGCACTTGGTCGAGCACTGGCGAGTCCACGGCCACACCCGACCCCGCCCCGCTCTCGCCGCCACCTGAAATTGGGGGACACGATACCCAATTCGGCTCAGCGCCTTGAGGCCAGGCTAGAGGCCCAATCCGTATCGTGTCCCCTAGGATTCAGTTTTTTGAATAACTGGGGACACGATACCTATTTCAGTACTGCGCCCGGAGGCCGGGACTCTGAAGTAATCCGTATCGTGTCCCCAGTTATTCGGTTTCTTGAATCGGCGAGGTGCGTCGCGATCGGGTCGCTTCGATCGGGTACCATCGCTCCATGAATCGAAGCCCTAAGGTGTGCTCGTGGAGCCTGCTGCTTTCGCTGCTGATGCTTGTGCCAAGCGCCGGAGCCCGGGCCCAGGACGAGCTGGCGCCGGTGATCGAGACCCTCGACGTCCACGTGGTCAACGTCGACGTGGTGGTCACCGATCGCTCGGGGGAGGTGGTCCGCGGGTTGACCCGCGACGACTTCGAGCTCTTCGAGGACGGCAAGCCCGTCGCCATCACCAACTTCGCGTGGATCGAGCGGACCCCGGCGCCGGCCGAGGAGACGGGGGCCGGGGAGATGGCGGTGGAGGTCCCCGCGGAGCCGCCGGTACCGCCGCAGCCGCTTCATCTGGTCGTCTACGTCGACAACCGCAATCTCCAGCCGCGGAACCGCAACCGGCTGCTGCCGGCGGTGGAGCGTTTCCTCGAGACCCGCCTGGCACCCGGGGACCAGGTGATGCTGGTCCGTTCGGACACCTCGCTGGCGGTGCTCCAGCCGTTCACCACCGAGCGCGAACCGGTGCTCGCGGCCTTGAAGCCGCTGCGCAAGGCCACCTCGCGGGCGATGCTCGCCGAGTCCGAGGCGCGGCGGGTGGCCTCGGACCTGCTCAACGCCGACGACAACTCGGGGGAGGATGCACGCGTCCAGGCGGAGATGTTCCGTGAGGCCGAGCGCAACCAGGCCCTCGCCAGCCTCGATACGCTGACACGATTCCTCCAGTCTTTCGCCGGGTTGCCGGGCCGGAAGGCGGTGCTCCTGATCAGCGATGGCGTGGCCATGACCGACCGCGCGCAAAACGCCCTGAAGCGGGTGACGGATACGGCGAACAGCGGTGACGTGACCTTCTACACCCTCGACGGCGTCGGTACGGAAACCGCCGGTGACACCAACGCCGCGTCGGTGGCTAGCGGGATCGAAAGGTCGTTGACCGGCACGTTGACCGTCAACCGTCGGCGGTCCCTCGAGGCCCTCGCCGACGATACCGGGGGCGTCGCGGTGAGCGGGACGAGCAACTTCGATCGTGGTCTCGAGCGCATCGCCCAGGGTCTCGACAGCTCCTACTCGCTGGGCTTCGACCCGCGCCGCGAGCGCGACGGCGGGTACCACAAGCTCAAGGTCAAGGTGAAAGGCTCGGGTCTCACGGTGCGTCACCGCGACGGCTATCTCGACAAGCCCACCGTCGAGCGTCTGGCGGATCGCACCCTCGCCGCCCTGAGCTTCGCCACCGCCCTCGACAACCCCCTCGGGGTCGCGGTGCAGAAGATCCCCGGAGCCGGCGACGACTGGGTGGTGGCGCTGCCGGTGGCTTCGCTCACCCTGGTACCGCAGAGGAAGGCGCAACACGGCCAGGTGCGGCTGCTCATCGCCAGCCTCGGCCCCGCCGGCGAGCTCCGGCCGGTCCGTGGGGTCGAGCTGCCGATCAAGATCCCGATCGGCAAGACGAACGCCGACACACCGCCGGCCATCGGCTACAAGGTCAGCCTCGAACCCGGGGTGACGCGGATCGTGGTCGGCGCTCAGGACCTGCTGTCGAGCACCCAGAGCTTTGCACGGGTCGATCTCTGAGCTCGTCGCTTGGCTTGTCGAGGACGCCAACCGGTGAACCAGGAGGATGCCGATGAAGAAGGTGAACAGAGAGGCACCGAGGGCCGTCACGGTATCTCCAGAGGGCGCCATCCAGATTCCAGAGGCGATTATTCGTCGCTATGGAATCGCCCCAGGTCAAGAGCTCATGATCGTGGACCAAGGGGGCTCGCTGTTGGTGGTGATGTCTCGCGAAGCGGTGATCGAGCAGGCGAGAGGCATGCTCTCCGGCGGTAGCTCTCTGACCGCGGCGTTGCTCGAGGACCGGCGGCGGTGGCCCTAGTTCCAGCGGATCGCTCAGCCCGTCTCTGAGATTCAGTTCGGCCTCGTTCTGAAGCGAGGGATCCCCGCGTCGAAGATCCTCCCAGCCCCATGTCCGATCCCGTCTCGGGATGTCGCAATCAGTGAGTGAGGTCCACTTCAACCACTCGCTGGAGCATCCCGATCATGAGCCTTGCCCGAGCCTCCGTCCTGATTCCGTTCTTTCTTGGACTCGCGTCCCCCGTCTTCTGGAGCATTCTCGCCGCTGAGCCGTTGGCTGGAGGAGGGGGTGGCTTGGGCGCCGCGCAGATCGAGCAGATCGCCATCAATACCGCCGGTCGTGGCGCGGATGGGGCGGAGCCGTCCGATCCGTTGCTCTTCGGTGGTCAGCTCTACTTCGCGGGGAACTCCGGGCTTGGGAACGAGCTCTGGGTGAGCGATGGAACACCGAGCGGGACCGAGGTCTTTGCCGACCTCAACCCGGGTCACGAGAGCTCGGAGCCCAGGGACCTGGTCGCGGTCGGTTCCTTCTTTTACTTCAGCGCCTGGGACGATGCCCACGGGCGCGAGCTGTGGCGGAGCGACGGGACGGTGGGCGGGACCCAGCGCATCACCGATGGCAACCCCGGCCCTGGCTACTTCGGGCCGGACACGAAACCGGTGCAGCTGGGCAACGAGATCTTCTACCTTGCGAGCTCAGGCGACGTCGAGCGGTTGTGGAAGACCGACACGACTACGCTGGCCACCACCGAGATCCGCAACGACCTCAGCGCCGACTACATCCGGCCGGTGGTGGCCAACGGGCTGGTCTTCTTCGCGGCGCGGCTCGGAACCGATCCCATCGAGATTTGGGTGAGCGACGGGACCTCGCTGGGGACGTTTCCCGTCACCAACGTCGACTGCATCGATCTCTTCGAGCTCGTGTCTGCGGGTGACCGGGTCTTCTTCAGCTGCAACGACAAGCTTTGGGTCACCGATGGGAGCCTCCTCGGGATCTCCCAGCTTGCCGCCTTCAGCGGATCGAGCCCGTCGCGGCTCACCGTCGCCCAGGCGCCGCCGACGTATCCAGGGGTCCGTATCTTCTTCAACGCCCGCGGTTCGACCAGCGACGGCTACGAGCTGTGGACCAGCGACGGCACGAGCGGTGGCACGGTCCAGGTCGCCGATCTCAACCCCGGTAGCGGCAGCTCGAGCCCCACCTCGCTCTACGCGGACGCCGGCAGCGTGATCTTTGCCGCCGACGACGGGACCACCGGCTCCGAGCCCTTCTGGGCCGATGAGAACGGCGTCCACCTGATTCGCGACATCGATGCTACGGGCTCGTCGCAGCCGCGGTATTTCGTGCGCCAGGGCAGCTTTGTCTACTTTCAGGCTTGCGAGGACACCCACGGCTGCGAGCTCTGGCGCACCGATCGCAGTCAGGGGGGAACGACGCTGGTCAAGGACATCGCCGCCGGTGCGACGTCGTCACGAGCTCGGCCGCTCCTCGGTACCCCGCTCGGCCTGGCTCTGCTGGCCGAGACGCCGAGCACCGGCCCGGAGCTCTGGGGTAGCGACGGGACCGGCGCGGGTACCGTGCGCTTCACAGACTTCGTCTCCTTCGACTCGTACCCCTACGGAGCGGTCGTGGTCGGAGACACGCTCCGCTTCGGGGCCACCGACGGAGCCGGAATCGAGCCCTGGCAGCTGGCCGGCGGCGCCACCGTGGCGACGAGGCTTGGCGACATCGCCCCGGGGCCGTCGCACTCGGATGCCTTCCAGAACGGTGGGGCCTCGCTTCCCGATGGGCGGACCTTGTTCACCGCGCGCAGCGGGACCAGCCTCTTCGACCTCTGGAGCACCGATGGTTCGGAGTTCGGCACCCTTCCGATCGCGCTTCTCGATCCGGTCGGCGGCAACTCTGCCTACGAGTTCGCTCCGGCTCTCGGAAAGGTCTTCTTCTCGGCCACCGACGGCACCCACGGCTACGAGCTGTGGAGCAGCGACGGGTCCGTCGCCGGTACGCAGATGGTTGCAGATCTGTACCCTGGGGTTGGGAGCTCGTACCCCGAGGACTTGGTAGAGCTGGGTGGATTCCTCTACTTTCTCGCTGCGGACAGCACCTCTGGCAAGCAGCTGTGGCGCTCCGACGGCACCGAGATGGGAACCGTGCCGATCCTGGTCTTGAACCCCGGGGGAGCCGGCGGCTCCGGCGCCGAGGAGCTCGTCGAGGCTGGCGGCAAGTTGTTCTACAGCGCGACCGACGGATCCGCCCACGGCCGCGAGCTCATCGCCTTCGACGGCACCACGGGAACGCTCCTCGATCTCTCCCCGGGAGCGTCCTCTTCGGAGCCGGCCTATCTGATTCCTTGGGGTGAGAAGGTCGTGCTCACGGCCATCCACCCGACGGGAGACTGGGAGCTCTGGGTCTCCGACGGCACGGTCGCCGGCACGCACTCCCTCGACGTCAATCCCGGCGATCCTGACCTCGTCCCTGCAGCGTTGGGAGCTAGCGCTGGTGGTCTGGTCTTCGTGCAGGGGGATCCGAACAGCGTGGGTCCTTTCGAGCTTCGCGTCACCCAGGGGACGCCGGGCGTCAGCACCCTGCTCGCGTCGGTGGACTGGGTGGACCGGGCGTATTCGCAGCTCCGCTACCTCGATCTCGCGAGCTTCGGTGGCTACCTCTACTTCAGCGCCGGGCAGACGGGAACCATCGGACTCGAGCTGTGGCGCACCGACGGCACCGTCACCGGTACCGAAGCTCTCGATTTCTACCCGGGACCGACCTCCTCGGCCCCCTACGAGTACCGGGTGGCGGGCTCTCGTCTCTTCTTTACGGCGCAGGATGTCGATGCCGGCTGGCAGCTCTTCTCCCTGACGCCTGCGGAGATCTTCGCCGACGGCTTCGAGAGCGGCTCGACCTCGGCCTGGTCGACGGTGGTCATCGACTCCATCGTCCAGGGGGCGGAGCGCTGAGATGCCCTATACTCCGGGCAGATGCCAGCCGAGGAAGAGCCTTCCGGAAGCGGTGGTCGTGCGCCTGCTCGCGACGTCACCCGATGGCTCGAGCGGTGGGCCGCCGGCGAGCCCGGCGCCCTCGACGAGATCGTGCCGCAGGTCTATGACGAGCTCCGCCGGGTGGCACGGCGCGCGCGGCGCGGCGAACGCTCCGAGCTGACGCTTTCGACCACCGCGCTGGTGCACGAGACCTACCTCAAGCTCAGCCGCCAGCGGATCCTGGCGGCGCGGGATCGGGACGAGTTCTTCGCCCTGGCCGGCAACGCCATGCGGCACGTGCTGGTCGATCATGCGCGGAGCCGGCTTCGGGACAAGCGAGGGGGCGGCCTAGAGCGAGTGCCTCTCGACGACCAGCGTCTGCTGCTGTCGACGGGGCAGGCCGAGGAGCTCCTCGAGCTCGACGACGCGCTCTCGCGGCTGACCCGGGCCAATCCGCGACCGGCCTTCGTCGTCGAGCAGCGCATCTTCGCCGGTCGGTCGTTGTCGGAGATCGCGGACTGGCTGGGGGTCTCCGAGAAGACCGTGGCCCGCGATTGGACCGTCGCCATCGCCTGGTTGCGCAAGGAGGTGCACGCCTCGGTGGACGTCCTCTCATGACCGGTGACGAGTGGCAGGAGCTCGAGGGTCTCTTCGTCGAGCTCGCCGACCTTCCCGCGGACCTGCGGAGCGCCCGGCTAGGGGACCTTGCCGCCGGGCGGCCGGCCCTCGCCGGGGAGCTGGCGGCGATGCTCGGAGAGCACGACAGCGAGCGTCCCCTGTCCGCGGAGTCACTGCTTTCGGAGGACGCTTCGGTTCAGGTCGGCGTCTTGGCCGAGACCGATCCCTGGATCGGGCGTCGTGTCGGCGACTATGTCCTCGAACGCTGGCTCGGTGGGGGCGGCATGGGTGCGGTGTACGCGGCGCGCCGTGCCGACGGGCTCTACGACCACCGGGTCGCCGTCAAGCTGATGCAGCGCTGGCTCCACGGTGCCGAGGCCGTGGCGCGTTTCCGGCTCGAGCAACAGATCCTCGCCCGCCTCGAGCACCCGCATATCGCGCACATCCTAGACGGCGGCTTCGCCGGCGGTCCCGAGGGAGTGCCTTTCCTGGTCCTCGAGCTGGTCGAGGGGGAGGCGCTGACCCGCTACGCCGATACCCATCGTCTGTCGATCCGCGAGCGGGTGAGTCTGTTCGTCGACGTCTGCCGCGCGGTCCACGCCGCCCACCGCCAGCTGGTGATCCACCGCGACTTGAAGCCCGACAACGTGCTGGTCACCGACGACGGTGTGGTCAAGCTGGTGGACTTCGGGATCGCCAAGCTCCTCGAGCCGGACCCCGAGGGCGGCGTGGCGGCGACTCGGACGGGACTGCGACTGCTGACCCCCGACTTCGCCAGTCCCGAGCAGATCCGCGGCCAGGCCATCACCACGGCGACCGACGTCTACGGGCTCGGGCTGCTGCTCTACGAGCTGCTCACAGGGCAGCGCGCCCAGAGCGTCGGCGAGGCGTCCCCGACGACCGTCGAGCGCATTGTCTGCACTCTCGAGCCCGAGCCCCCTTCGCAGCGCCTACGGCATCTCGACGCGAGCACCCTCGGCGCCGTCGCCACCGCGAGGAAGGCGAGCCCGGCACAGCTCCTGCGACAGCTCGCCGGCGATCTCGATGGAATCGTCGCCACCTGTTTGAAGAAGGAGCCCGAGCGGCGCTACGCCTCGGCGGAGGAGGTGGCCCAGGACCTCGAGCGTCACCTCGAGGGCCTACCGGTACGCGCGCGGCCCGACAGCTTCGCCTATCGCACCGGCCGCTTCGTCCGCCGTCATCGTCTCGGCGTCGCGGCGGCGACCCTGACGGTGGCGGGGTTGATTCTCGGCCTGGTGCTGGCGGTGTCCGGCATGCTCCGCGCCCAGCGCGCCGAGGCCCTCGCCGCCACCGAAGCGGCAGCGGCCCGCCGTACCTCGGACTTCCTGGTGGAGCTCTTCAAGGTCAGCGACCCGGTCGGGGACCGCCAGGAGCTCACCGCCCGGGCGCTCCTCGATCGCGGCGCCGAACGGCTCGAAGGATCGGAAGAGGTGCCCCCGCCGCTGCGCGCCCGGCTCCTCGGCACCCTCGCTCACATCTATCTCAACCTCGGTGTCCCGGCGCGTTCGGCCCAGCTCTTCCGCGCCGAGCTCGACGCCCGACAGAGCCTCGACGAGCCGGGCAACCCCGAGGCGGTGGGAGCCTCGCGGTCGCTGCTGGCCGCGGCGCTCTATCGCTCCGGCGAGTATGCGGCGGCCGAGACCGAAGCCCGGGCCGCCCTCGCCGAGCTCGAAGCGCTCCACGGCCGTGATTCCCCGGAGCTGGTCAACGCGCTCCAGTCCCTCGGCATCGCGCTTTGGTACCAGGGCGACTTCGCCGCGGCACGCGAGCAGCTGCAGCGTGCCCTCGAGCTGGTCGAGCATGAAGGGACGCGGGATCGGCGCTTGGTCGGGATCCTCAACAACGTCGCCATCCTCGACGCTCAGCTCGGCGACCTCGACGATGCGGAGACACGCTACCGCCGGGCCCTCGACGTCATCGAAGAGACCCGCGGACCCGACCACCCGGACGTGGCCGCGACGCTCAACAACCTGTCGTTGGTGCTCAAGGACCGCGGCCAGCCCGAGGAAGCGGTCAAGCTCCACGAGCGCGCCCTGGAGATCCGCCTCAAAGCCTTTGGTGAGGACAGCGACGACATCTCCGAGAGCCGCAACAACCTCGGGGATGCGTTGATGGAGTTGGGTCAAACGCGCCGTGCTCTGGGTCTTTTCGAGCAGGCCGTGGCGGCCCGGGAGAAGCTCCTCGGCCCCGAACACCCACTCACGCTGAGCAGCCGTTTCAACGCTGCCCGCGCGATGCTCGGGGCGGATCGAGCCGAGGAAGGGGAACGCCGGCTCGAAGCCCTTCTACCCGTTTTCGAGCGGGTCTTCGGTGCCGACCACTACAACGTTTCGTACCCCCTCGAAGCGCTGGCGGATCGCTGCCTCGAGCTGGGCGCCCGGCCGCGCTGTCTCGACCTCGCCGAGCGGGCCTTCGAGCTCCGCAACGCCGCCGGTGGCCCCGACGACCCGCAGACGCGGCGCGCGGCGAAGACGGTGGCGAAGGTGCGGCAGGCGCTGGCTCAGGCGTCTACGAACGGTTAGGAGATCGTCGCTTCCCGAAGGAATGTCACGTTCACGTGTTCACGTGCTACACTTCACCACGTGAGTGATACTCAGAACATCACACTGGCCCTGCCCAAAGAGATGCTGCGCCGCGTTCGCCACCTGGCGGTCGAGCGCGGAACCTCGGTTTCCGGTCTTCTGAAGGTAACCCTCGAGCGCCTGCTCGCGGAGGAGGACACCTACACCGAGGCCCGTTCGCGCTACCTCGCGCATGTCGCGGAGGCACGAGACCTCGGCACCGGTGGCCGCGCCGGATGGACCCGCGAGAGCCTCCATGACCGCTGAGCCGGCGCTCGAGCTGGTCGACACCAACGTCCTCGTCTACCTCCATGACGGCTCCGCGGGGAAGAAGCAAGCGCAGGCCATCGAGCTCGTCGACCGCCTTTGGGACGAGCACGTCGGCGCCCTGAGCATCCAGGTTTGCCAGGAGTTCTACGTCACCATCACCCGCAAGGTCCCCAAGCCCCTTTCGCCTGCCGTCGCCCGCGACTTCCTCGCCACCCTCGCCGCCTGGCACGTCCACCGCCCCGACATCGACGACGTCCTCGCCGCCACCGATCTCCAGCAGCGCTACCAGGTTTCGTTCTGGGACGCCATGATCCTCCGTAGCGCCAGAGCCCTCGGTTGCTCCACCGTCTGGAGTGAGGACCTGAACGCCGGCCAGAGCTACGACGGCGTGGTGGTGCGGAATCCGTTCGGAGGTGGGTGAGGGCGTTCGGAGACGTGCGCTCCTCGCGGATTTCTACATCTTCCGTGTTTCGAGGAACGCGTCGAGCAGCGCGTTGACGCTCTCCCGATCGCTCACGGGGAGCAGCGCGATGTCCTGGAAACGCCGGAAAAGCTCTTTGTCCACAGGAGCGCTACCGGCAGGCCCGCGGGCGAGGTACTCCTCGGTGACCCCCAAGGCCGCCGCCAGACGCCGGATGCTCCAGGCGTTGGGCCGCTCTCGCCCGCGTTCGAAATAGCAGATGATCGAGGCCGTGACCCCAGCCCGCTCGCCGAGGTCGCTCCGAGACCAACCCTTGCGCCGGCGGAGGTCGCCCAGCCGGAAGCGAAACTCGTCGTCGAGAGCTACTTCGTAGCTCGCGTCGCTAGTCTTCATAGACACAAGGGTAGAGGATATAGGCGTGGCTGTCGAGAGACTGATGCATGAGAACGAGATCAGCATATCGGTCGGGTGAAACAGGCCACGATCTCCCCACCGAGCTCCAACATTTGGGTCCCCCATGTCCTTTGCCCGCCTGGCCACACCTGTCCGCCGGGTGCGACGAGCCGGTGAGGCAAGGCGCCGCAGGGACGATTGGGGCTCGATTCCCGGTCGCCGGACCCTCCGCCGACACTTGGGTCCCCCATGTTTTCGGCCCTCGATACTTGGGTCCCCCATGTTTTCCGCTTCGCCGGCGCCTCGGCGTATGGATTGGATGATTCTTTGGTGGATGTCTCCGTGGGTGACTTTTCCCTCGGCTTGAGAGTCAATAAAGGTCGCTGGTCAGTCGCTCGACATAGTCAGCCCTCAGATTCCCCTCGGCCTCATCCAGATCGCGCATGTCGTATTGGACCTCGACGTCTCTCGTATAAGAAGATGCTGGCGCGATGAGAATAATGTGGAAGTGGGCCGAGTCCGTTCTCAAGATCGCGACAGGTTGGATTCCTGGATTGGGAACCGCCGTCGAGGTGGGGCTCGAACACCTTGCGGAGCGCCGTGTGCGCAGATCGGCGCTGGCGGCGCTGTTGGACCTCGAAGAGCACACCTGGGCTCCGAACAGCTCGCCGGCGGCGCTCCTGCGGGCCGACTTCGGGATCGTTCCCTTCTACCCTCGGACCGCGGAGCAGGAGGACCTCGACGCCTGGTGCGACGGCGGACCTCCGCTCGCGCTCCGCCTCTACACGGCTCCCGGCGGCTTCGGCAAAACGCGGTTCTTGCGACAGGTCGTGCGTGCGCGTCGGGAGGCCGGGTGGCAGGCGGGGTTCCTTCGCGAGGGCGTGCTGCTGGCCCGGCACGGGAAGGAGGTGCTGTTCAGCCGGGGAAAGACGTCGCTGCTCCTCGTCCTCGACTACGCCGAGAGCCGGCGCGCCGAGATCGAGCTGGTGGTCGCCGCCGCGCGCGGATGCGCTCGCGAGACGGTGCGGATCGTCCTCCTGGCACGCTCCGACGGGGACTGGTGGGGCGAGCTCCAGCAAGCCGGCGACGAGGTGGGTGATTTCTTCCAGGGGCCGGCGGTCACGGCGCCGATCCGTCTCTCGCCTCTGACGAACTCCGTCGACGAGCGGGGGACCGTGTACACGTCGGCCGCCCGGGCGTTCGACAAGAAGCTGCGAGGGCCCGAGGCAACATGGGCGGTGGAGCGAGTCCCGCCGCTCGACGACGAGGACTTCGAGCGCGTCCTGCTGATCCACGCCACCGCGCTGGCGGCCGTCGAAGGCGAGCAGGTGCCGTCCGGGGGCCTCCTCGACTGGCTCTTGCACCGGGAGGTGCGCGGGATCGAGCGGGTCCGCGAGATGCACGCCGGCCTCGGGCCGGAGCTCCAGCGGGCCCTCCTCCACGCCGCCACCCTGGTGACCCTGGCGCAAGGGGCCGACTCCCGCCAGGAGACCGTCGAGATCATCCGCCGCGCCCCCAGTCTGGCAGACCAGCCACGAGCTCGCCTCGACGAGATCGCCGAGGCCCTGCACGTCCTCTACCGTGGTCGCCGCTGGTGCGACGGCGTGGAGCCCGACCTGGTGGGCGAGCACCTGGTCTGGCGGCAGCTCACGGACGCCCCGGAGCTGTTGCCTGCCGCCTTCGCAGAGGAGGTCCCCGAAGCGCAGCTCGAAACCGGGCTTACGGTGCTGAACCGCCTCGCCCAGCGCGAGCCGGCGGCCCGGAGTCTGCTGACCGGCGCGATCGAAGGCGACCTCGGACGCCTGGCTCTTCCCTCCGTCCGGGTCGCGATCGCCACCGGCGATCCCATCGGACGCATGCTGGCACAAGCCCTGGCCCGAGACCCCGACCTCGAGGTCGCCCGGCACCTCGTCGGCCGTCTCCCGTACTCGACGACGGCCCTCCGGGAGGCGGCGGCCGAGGTGGAGGAGATCCTGCGGATGGAGCTCGAGGACGGTGAGATCGCAGAGCGGACCGAGGAGGAGCGGCAGAAGCTCGCGACGAGAGCCAACAACCGCTCCAACCGCCTCGCGGACCTGGGACGGCGCGAGG